>UQXC01000010.1 GCA_900544995.1 uncultured Collinsella sp.
AACTGCGGGAATGGCCTATTTGCTCAATGTGTTCGGCTGAGATCGGAAATCAACCTTTTTGACTACTTTTTGACTGGAGGGGCATCAGGGTGGCGAAAGTAGTCAAGTAAGCCCCGTCCTAAATAGACTGATCTGTTGCTGTACCACGAAAAGGACCTATCTACTACGTTTAGGCCACAGGGGTCGACCATAGCCGACTTTTTCGAAAATCATCAAGATTTCTACCTGCGGTTTTATTTTTGCAAATTCCGGGATGGTCGAGGATGGCCGGTTAAACGTAGTAGATAGCCGTGTTTCGCGGCAAACGGTCCGATCCAAGACCCAAGGCAGCCAACCTCGAATGGCCATTCTCGAAGCTGCGGTGGAATACGGACTGAATTGGCCCCTTAAAGGCAAAAACACTCCGTATTCCACCGCAACTTGTAGGGAGATAGGCCTTAGAGGCGAGCGAGGTCATAGGCTTGGGCGGCTGACTCGCCAGCACAGATCAGGTTGGTTGTGGCTTCTTGCGGATCGAGTGCCTGTTCCAGGCCCATGGGCTTGCGGCAAATCGGCAAAACCAAGTCAATACCCTGCTCACACACCGCATCCAGGTTGACGGCGCGACCGCCCACGACGGCGACCACCGGCTTGCCATATCGCTTCGCGCGACGGGCCACGCCCACCGGCGCCTTACCGGCGGCGGATTGCTCGTCCATATTGCCCTCGCCCGTTATGACCAGATCGATATCGCGCACGCGCTCGTCAAACCCAATCAGATTGAGCACCGTCTCCACGCCCGAACGCAGCTCCGCCCCGAGCGCCAGTAACGCCGCGCCCAAGCCACCGGCAGCGCCCGCACCGGGCACGCCGAGCACCGAGCCAAATGTCCGCGCGCCCTCGGGTGTGCGCAACAAACCCTGGACTCGAGCTCCGGCAATCGCAGCGTCGAGCAAGCGACCGTAGCCGACCATCCAACCGTCGTACCTGTTCATCGCCTCGGCATCATCCGTCGGCAGACCCTTCTGTCCGCCGAACACCGCAAGCGCGCCGCGACGCCCCACGAGCGGATTCTCGACATCGGAAAGCACCACGACACGTGCGCCGTTCAGCGTCCGAAGCGCTGGCGCCAAATCGATGCTCGCCACGTGTTCAAGGCCTGCAAGACCGGGAACGATATCGCGGCCGTGTTCATTGACAAGGTGGGCGCCCAGCGCCTGCAGCATACCGGCGCCGCCATCGTTGGTGGCGCTGCCGCCCAAACCAATATAGATAGTCTTTGCGCCCATGCGAACCGCGCGAAGCATGAGCTCGCCCACGCCATAGGTTGTAGCAGCCAGCGCCGACGACTCCGTGCAAGGCGAATACCCAATACCCGCCGCCTCGGCCATCTCAATTACAGCCGAGTCGTGCTCGTCGTCCACCAGCATCCGGGCAGACACGCGGTCGCCCAAGGGACCTGCCACCTCGCAGGTCACAATCTCACCGCCGCACGCGGCAACGGCATCGAGCGTCCCCTCGCCGCCATCCGCCAGCGGCAATGTGGCCACCTGGGCATCGGGCCAAACGCGGCGCACGCCTTCGGCAACCGCCGCCTCCGCCTGTGCACTCGAAACGCTACCCTTAAAGGAGTCAATCGCCAACAGCACACGGCGGGGCCGGCGGCACGCAGGACCAAAGTCAACCGCCGTGCTAGTATCCTCACCGGCACCCGCAAGCGCTGCGGCGTGTGCGGCATGCGCCTCAAGATCGGCCCCACAACCGCAATCAGCGCCGCCCGCTCCGCGCAGACCGCCAAAATAGTTACTCAGCAGCTCGCGGCATTCATCCGCCAGGACCCCAGCCGTCACGTTAAACCGATGATTCAGGCGCGAATCGGCATTCAGGTCATACAGCGAACCCAGCGCGCCCGCCTTGGCATCACTCGCGCCATACACGCAGCGCCCCACGCGCGCGTTGACCATAAGGCCCGCGCACATGCAGCAGGGTTCCAACGTCACATAGACCGTACAGTCGGAAAGGCGCCAGCGGCCAAGCGACCGAGCGGCAGCGCACAGGGCCGCGAACTCTGCATGGGCCGAAGGATCCTGATCGAGCTCGCGACGATTATGCGCCCGCGCGACAATCTCGCCGTCGCGCACCACTACGGCTCCGATGGGCACCTCGCCCACCGCCGCGGCGGCTCGCGCCTCCGCCAACGCCTCGCGCATGAACTTCTCGTCGATTTCGGTGATCGTCATCGTTCGCCTTCCCTGTTGCAAATTCAAAACGATGCTATCATTACGACTCACGGAGAGATGGCAGAGCGGTTGAATGCGGCGGTCTTGAAAACCGTTGAGCGCGAGAGCGTTCCGGGGGTTCGAATCCCCCTCTCTCCGCCACTTCTAGTGATGCACCGGCGTCATGGTTCGCTCAAACAGTGCATCGACCACGTCGGCTATCTCAGGTCGACGCTCAAGATCGTGACCCGACTCCCACCATATCGTGAAAAGTCGAATAATACCGCCGGCGACAAACTCAGACGTCGTCTCAAGTGACACGGGGGCCAGGGCATCCTCGGCAAGCACGTTCATCACGCGCTCGCGGATGGAGCGGGCAATGCGGTCGCAAATAACGTTGGTCAACATGCCCGACATGCTGCTTGCCAAAATGTTATCCATGAGCCGCTCGTGCGTCAGAATCAAATCCATGGCATCGTCCAAAATCGCGTGTCGAAGCGCGCGCACATCCTCGGCAGACACCGCGCCGGCCTCATCGGGCTGTTTTTGCGGCAAGCCCGACATAAGCTCATCGATATAAAAGGCAAAGTAATCGTTCTTGTCGCGAAAGTGCTTGTAGAACGTCGTGCGGCGAATCATGGCGCGGTCGCACAGCATGGCAACCGTCAGGTCCTCAAAACGATGCTCCTCGAGAAGCTCGGTGAAGGCATCGAACAGGGCGCGGTAGGTTTTCTTAATGCGAAGGTCCACTGGTATCGCCATCCTCAGGGCAAAGACAACACTCGTCAATCTGTCGCATATCTTACACCTGTACCTCGCGCGCTTTGCCCCGGTGCCAACCCCGCCGAAAACACAACGCTTACCGGAAAGTTCGGCACGGCAAAACGTTGCGGGTATACTAGTAGCGTTATACCAACGGCAGCTGGCGCATGCCGCCGCGGCCATTCGAAACGGAGACATCATGATTACCGTCATCATCGGCATCGTTGTTGTCATTGTGATTGTCTGCGCCATCGCCGGCATCTACAACAACATGGTCACCAAGCGTAACCGCATCGATAACGCCTGGCAGAACATCGATACGCAGCTGCAGCGCCGCAACGACCTGATCCCCAACCTGGTCGAGACCGTCAAGGGCTACGCCAAGCACGAGCAGGAGACACTCTCCGCCGTGATCAGCGCGCGTAACACCGCCGTCAAGGCCACCACGCCCGAAGCCAAGATGGAAGCCGACAACGTGCTGACCGGTGCGCTGCGCCAGCTCTTCGCCGTAGCCGAGGCCTATCCCGATCTTAAGGCAAACACCAACTTTACGCAGCTGCAGGCATCGCTCGAGGATACCGAGAACAAGATTAGCTATGCACGCCAGAGCTACAACGATTGCGTGCTCAGCTACAATAACGCCATTCAGACGTTCCCGGCTGTCATCTTTGCCGGCATCTTCCAGTTTAAGGAGCGCCAGGGCTTCGAGGCCGCCGAAGCAGCCCGCCAGGCCCCGACCGTCAAGTTCTAGTAGTTTGGCAGTGCATCCTTAATCGGCCAAATGTATAAACCGCCCCGTCGAATGCATACTTCGACGGGGCGGTTTCCTTTTTCGCAAAGGTCCCCCTCTAAGCGCCGTGCATTTTTAGGAGTATTCAACATAACCAAGGGCTTCGGGCGCCACGATAAGTGCCAAAGACCGCGAATATCCCTGCAAATCAAACGCTATAAGCCCATAACCCCGCCCATCATTCGTAGAAAACATCGAGAAGTCCCGCTTTTTGCCCGAGGTCGGTATGCAGGGGCCTTCGACTGCAGAATACTCGCAAAAATGCACGTCGCCACCACCCCCACATGGCGCGAACCAAAACAAAAGCGCGGCCTAAAAGGCCGCGCACCATCTTTAATTCAGATTAATTATTGTTCGTTGTGACATCGCCGAGCCCGCAGGGCGGAGAGCAAGCTCCCTCCCGGCGCACTCCGCAGGACGCAAGAAGCCCTCGCCGCACGAAGTGCGCAGCGAGGGCTTCTTGCATGTCCGAGGACGCGCCGGGAGGGAGCTTACTCTCTGCCCGGACAGGAAAGGCTAATTACGCGACGGTGTAAACCCAGTTGTGCTTATCCTCAACAGCACCGGACTGGATGCCAGTCAGGGTCTCGCGAAGCTTCTTCATCACGGGGCCGATCTCGGTGTAGCCAGCCGGGAAGGTCACGGTCTCATCGGCACCATAAACCTTGTTGTCGATCTCGCCCACCGGGGAGATGACGGCAGCGGTGCCGCACAGGCCGCACTCCACAAAGGTGCCGGCCTTGACCTCGGCCCACTCGACGGGACGCTGGTCAACGATCATGCCCAGGTCCTTAGCGACCTGAACGAGCGAGCGACGGGTGATGGAGGGCAGGATAGAGTCGGTGTGAGACTGCGGAACGACGAGCGTGCCGTCCTCCTTCACGAACAGAACGTTCGCGCCACCGGTCTCCTCGACATAGGTGCGGGACTCGGAGTCGAGATACAAGTTCTCGGCATAGCCCTCGCGGTGAGCCTCCATCGTGGGCTTAAGGGACATGGCGTAGTTGAGGCCGGCCTTGATATTACCGGTGCCGTGCGGTGCGGCGCGGTCGTACTCGGAAACGCGCAGCTTGACGGGCTTGAGGCCACCCTTAAAGTACGGACCGACCGGAGTCACGAGAATACGGAACGTGTACTCAGGAGCGGGAGCCACGCCAATCACGTCACCGGAGCCGATCATAAACGGACGGACATACAGAGTCGCGCCGGAGCCGAAGGGCGGAACCCAGGCGGCGTTGGCAGAAACGACCTGCTTAACGGCCTCAACGAACTTGTCCTTGGGGAACGGGGGCATCTCGAGGCGCTGGGCAGAGTTATACATGCGCTCGGCGTTCATGTCGGGACGGAAGCAGACGATGCTGCCGTCCTCGGCGGTGTAGGCCTTCAGGCCCTCAAAGACCTCCTGGCAATAATGGAAGATGCCGCCGCACTCGGAGACATGCAAGGTGTGGTCGGTGGTCAGGCCGCCCTCGTCCCACTCGCCGTCCTTCCAATGAGCCTCGTAGCTGTAATCGGTCTTCATGTAGCCAAAGCCGAGGCTACCCCAATCGATATCCTTCTTCTCGACAGTCATATGTCGCTCCTTACATACACAGTTGCATACTCGCGAACTCGCACGCAAGGACCGAGGCCGACCGCGTCGCAACGTCGCACGCCCGGAGCGTAGAGCCGGACGGGACACGCGAACGGCATCAAAGCCGATGGCACGTCGATTCGCATGCACGAGATTGTACTCCGCACGCGCGTCGGATAAAACGTTTTTCTTTAACTAACTAAAGTATTTTCATTTGACCGAAACTAAAGAGGCCCGCCACCGTAAACGGTGACGGGCCTCAACGACACGATTTGTGCGCTGGCTCGAGCTATGCGTTCTTTTTGCCCAGCTTAGCCTTAACCAAGCCGACCACGGTCGGGATGATCGACACGGCGACAATGCCGATAATCAGCAGCTCAAAGTGCTCCTGCACAAAGGGAATGCCGCCAAAGAAGTAGCCCAGCAGCGTAAAGACCGTCGACCAGGTAATGCCGCCCAGCACGTTAAAGACAACGAAGTTGCGCCAGTGCATGCCGCCCATGCCGGCGATAAAGGGCACAAAGGTGCGGATAAACGGAAAGAAGCGGCCCAGGAAGATGGCCAGGTGGCCCCACTTATCCAAGAAGTCCTCGGACTTTTTGATGCGCTCGGGCGTCATGGCCTTTACCTTGCCCGAGGCGATGATCTTGCGGCCAAAGAAGTGGCCGATCATAAAGTTGCACTGATCGCCCAGGATGGCTGCGGCCCATGCGGTGGCCAGAAGCGCCACGATGTTAAAGCCGCCGTTGTGGGCAAAGAAGCCCGAGGCAAACAGCAGCGAATCGCCGGGAAGGAACGGGAAGAACACCACACCCGTCTCGATAAAGATGATCAGGAAAACGCAGCCGTAGGCCATAAGCGGGCCGGCGGCGATCCAGCTGGCGATCGCGGTGCGCGGATCCTTAAGCAGCTCGGCGATAAAATTGATGAAACCCATGAAGTAAAACCTCTCAGTTGTGGGCGCGGATACGTCCAAGTTGACCAGTATACGGTTGCGGCGCCCCCTCGTGCGCAACCCCACAAAAGCATGACTCCATTACCAGCAAGTTTGCATAACTGACACCTGTCGCGCAAAGCCGCCAAGATTGTTCTTCCTAATCCCTAGCGAATCGCTATACTTTATTGAATCGCATTGCCATGGCGCTAAGGGAGGGCGGCCGGTGAGCTTTATCAATACCATTCGCGAGGACATCAAGACCGTCCAGGCGCAGGACCCCGCCGCGCAAAGCGGTCTGGTCATCTTCCTTTCCTATCCTGGCCTGCACGCCAAGTGGAACCACGTGCCCGAGCACTGGCTCTGGGAGCACGGTCATCGCTCGCTCGCCCGTGTGCTCTCGCAAATCACCCGCCACATCACCGGCGTCGAGATTCATCCCGCCGCACAGATCGGCAAGCATTTCTTTATCGACCACGCCATGGGGGTCGTCATCGGCGAAACCACCATCGTGGGCGACAACTGCGTGCTTTACCAGGGCGTCACGCTCGGCGGCACCGGTAACGAGACCGGCAAGCGCCACCCCACCCTGGGCAACAACGTCACCGTGGGCACGGGCGCCAAGGTGCTCGGCAACATTCGCATCGGCAACAACGTCAAGATCGGCGGCAACTCGGTTGTCGTCAAGGACGTGCCCGACAACTGCACCGTCGTGGGCGTGCCGGGACGCATCATCAAGCGCAACGGCTGCCGCGTGTTCGAGGAGAGCTTTGACGCCAAGCAGCACCGCGAGTATATGCCCGACGATGCCGCCGAGCAGTCCGCGCTCAACCGCCAGGGCATCACCGAGAACGCCCGCCGCGTCAAGGAACTCGAGCGAGAGGTGGCCGAGCTCAAAGCCCTCATCGCCAAGCTCGTGGACGAACGCTAGTGGCGGACGACCACCGACAACATTGACGCCAACGCAAAGGCGCGCCAGAGGATTCACCCCCGGCGCGCCTTATTTGCGATGTGGCAAAGGGACTGTCCCTTTGTCACATTATGCGAACTGACTCAGATAGAGGTCGGCGTAAGCGCCCTCGGCAGCCAGCAGCTCCTTGTGCGTACCCTGCTCGATGATATTGCCGTGATCCATGACCAGGATGAGGTCGGCATCGACGATCGTCGACAGACGGTGCGCGATCACAAAGCTCGTGCGCCCGCGCATGAGCGCGTCCATGGCGCGGCCGATGGCGAGCTCGGTGCGCGTGTCCACGCTCGACGTCGCCTCATCCAGGATGAGGATCGCCGGGTTGTTGAGCAGCACGCGCGCGATGGTCAGCAGCTGACGTTGGCCCTGGCTGATGCTCTCGGCATCGTTAGCCACACGCGTGTCGTAGCCCTGCGGCATAGTGCGCACAAAGAAGTCGACCTGAGCGGCACGCGCGGCCGCGACAATCTCCTCGCGCGTCGCCTCGGGACAGCCATAGGCGATGTTCTCGGCAATGGTGCCATCGAACAACCAGGCGTCCTGCAACACCATTCCAAACTGCTGGCGCAGCTCGCCGCGGTCCATGCGGCTCGTGTCCACGCCGTCGAGGGTAATGCGGCCACCGTCGATCTCGTAGAAGCGCATGAGCAGATTGATGAGCGTGGTCTTGCCCGCGCCCGTGGTTCCCACCACCGCGATCTTTTGGCCCGGCTCGGCGGCAAACGACACGTCGCGCATGAGCGGCTTGTCGGGCGCATAGCCAAAGCGCACGTGCTCAAAGGCGACACGACCCTCGACCTTACCCGGCAACTTGGCGGCATCCGCCGGCAACGGATCGGCTTCCATCTCGGACTCGTCGAGCAGGTCGAACACGCGCTCTGCGCTCGCCAGCGCGCTCTGCAGCGAGTTAAAGGTAAACGACAGCTGCGTCATGGGCTCGGACGCCTCGTAGATAAACTGGAAGAACGCCTGGAACACGCCGACGGTCATATGCCCGGCAACCAACATGCTGCAGCCCACAAGCGCAATCACGATCTGCGCCAAGCGGCCGATAAAGCGCACCGCGGGACCGACGGCGTTAATCATAAAGTCCGCCTTGGTGCTCACGCGCGCCAGCTCCTTCGAAGCCTCGTGTACCTCGGCAGAGCTCTGGCGCTCGCGGTTAAACGCACGGATCACCAGACGGCCCGAGTAGCCTTCCTCGACCGCGCTCGTAATCTTGGACACCCACTCCTGGCGCTCGCCCGTCACATCGTGTGTGCGGCGCGACACGGCCTTCGTCACCAGCAGCGAAAGTGCCGTAAAGAACAAAAAGACAAGCGTGAGCGGCACGCTAAACACGAACATCACGCTCACGGCGCCCACCACGGTACCGATCGACACCAGAAGCTGCAGCAAGCCGCGCTGCATGCTCTCGGACATCTTGTCTAAGTCGTTGGTCGCACGGCTGACGACCTCGCCGGGACGACGCGCGTCAAAGTAGGCAAGCGGCAGACGGTTGAGCTTTTGTGCGATGCGGTTGCGCAGGCGCAGGTTGAGGCGCTCGGCAACGCTCGACATCAAAAAGCTCTGGAGTGCGTAGAACGAGGCGGCGGCGGTCCAGATCATAAAGTAGATGAAGATGGTCCTGCCGCAGTTCTCCCAGGTAATGCTGAAGGTAGCGTTGTTGGCAAACGCCAGCTTCATATGCCCCCACAGCTCATCGATCACGCGGGCGCTGTAAGCCGGCGCCGCAGTGTTAAAGATGACGTAGAAGACGATGCTCGCAAACACGATATAGAAGCGCCAGTGGTCGCCGGCGGCCTCGCTCCACAGGCGGCGCACTGTCGCCCAGGTGTCGCGGGGCGTCTCGTCCTCGTCCTCGTCGTCCACGTCGCGCATGCGCTCCGCCTCGGCACGGGCACGCTCGTCCTCGGCACGCTCGTTTTCCTCGTAGAGCGCTTGGCGGCGAGCCTCACGCTCTGCCGCTGCCTTGGCGGCGGCGTCCAGGCCGGGCGCGGCAGCCGTCTCCTCGACTGCCCCTGCAACTGCGACGTTATCGGCGATGCTCTGCTTCTTGGGCTCCTCGGTCATGCTACTCACCTCCCTTCATCTGCGATTCCGCGATAGCGCGGTACACCTCGCAGGTTTCCATCAGTTCGTCGTGCGTGCCTAGCCCCACGACCTCACCGTCTTTGAGCACCGCAATCTGATCGGCATGCAGAATCGTCGAGATGCGCTGGGCAATGATGAGCACCGCGGCATCGCGCGTCTCGTCCTGCAGCGCATGGCGCAGGGCCGCATCGGTCTTAAAGTCCAGGGCCGAGAAACTGTCGTCGAAGATATACAGGTCGGCGCGCTTCATGAGTGCGCGGGCAATCGCCAGGCGCTGGCGCTGACCACCCGAGAAGTTCGTGCCGCCCTGTGCCACCGGCGTATCGAGCCCCTGGGGCTGGTCGAGTACAAACGTGCTCTGGGCAACCTCCAGCGCATGGAGCATGTCGGTCTCGGTCGCGCCTTCGTTACCAAAGCGCAGATTGCTCGCCACCGTACCCGAGAACAGCCATGCCTTCTGCGGCACATAGGCGATACGCCCGCGGATGTCGTCTTGCGAAAGGTCACGCAGGTCGACACCGTTCAGGCGAATGGCACCCTTCGTGGCATCGTGGAAGCGCAGGAGCAACTTTGCCACCGTCGACTTGCCCGAACCCGTCGAGCCTACAATCGCCGTGGTCTGGCCACGGCGACAGACAAAGCTCAGGTCGCACAGGGTGTCCTCGTCGGCATCGTCAAAACGGAACGACATGTGGTCGAACACGGCCACCGCGTCGGCCCCATCTGCGGACTCAGGCGCCCCGTCGCCCAGCGTAGCCTTGCCGTCCACGATGCTCGGCTCGATTTCGAGCACCTGCTGCGCACGGTTGAGGCACGCCGCAGCGCGCGGAAGCGTCAGAATCACCATCTGCGCCATCATCACAAAGAAAAGGATCAGGATCGCGTACTCCAGCACGGCCGAGATGCTGCCGATTTGCATGGCATGGGCGCCCACGCGGTTGCCGCCCACCCACAGCACCGCCACCTCGGCGATGTTCATCAAAAAGAAGCTGGAGCTGTCGAGACCCACAAACAGGTGGTTGACCTTGATGGCGTTGGCCGCGTAATCACTAAACACCTCGTCCAGGCGCTGCTCCTCGTGGCGCTCCTTGTTAAATGCGCGGATAACGCGCACGCCCACGATATTTTCGCGCAGCACCACGTTCATACGGTCGATAAAGCTCTGCAGGCGCATAAAGATCGGCGCGGCGTTGGCCACGGTAAAGACCGCCGCCACCAGCACGATCGCAACGACCACGCCCAGCAGCGTGCCCATGGCAGGATCGATAAACCAGGCAAAAATGATGCCCGCCACGGCCAAGAACGGTACCGGCAGCACCAACTGAATCGTCTGAAGGACAGCCTGCTGAATCACGTTGATGTCGTTGAGTGAGCGCGTGATCATCGAACCCGTGCCAAAGCGCTCAAAGTCGCTAGCCGCGAGTTCGAGCGACTTGTCGTACACGGCATTGCGGATATCGCAGGCCACGTTGGCGGCCAGGCGCGCCGAAAGATAGCAGCCCAGCACCGTGCCGCCGCTGGCCATGCCGGTCGCGATAAGCATGTACAGGCCGTTGCGTAAAATATAGTCGATATCGCCCGTGGTAATACCGGTGTTGACCATGTTCGCCAGCATCGTGGGAACCAACAGCGTACCGACGTTATCTATCAGCACCGCAAACAGCGTCACCGCAATCAGCCCGCGATACGGCCTCATAAACCTCATTAAGAGTCGCATGTCTCCCCTTCGCTCTTATCGTCAGCCTCGTTCTCAGCGGCCACTTGCCGTTTAAATGCCTCGCACTCTTCGTTAAGAACATGGGAGAACTTACCGACCAAGCGCATGATCTCGCGCTGTTCCCACGGCTCGAGCGCGCCAAAGGCACGCTGCTCGGCCTTAACCGCCGGCAACGCATAGTGCTCGGCGAACCGCCGGCCCTCATCGGTCAAACAAACGACCTTGTTCTTACGACTGCCCTCGGCAAACTCCAACGTCGCAAGCCCTCGCGCCGTCAGAGTTTTAATTGCCGAGTTAATGGTCTGCTTGCTATAGAACCATTCGCTTGTCAGGCGACTCACGGCGATGCTACCGCCCGCCGTGCTGGTGTCGACGAGCATCCAGTAGGCGCAGTCCGAAAGACCGCAGGTGCGCGAGAACTCCGAATAGATATGGTCGAGTCCATTGAGCATCCGGTCGAAATCGACCGGGCTAACTGCACTATTCATCTATCCCACCATTCGATTGTCCGAGTTTTGACCAATTTGTATCTCTACATTAGTCCGAGTTTTGACTATCGTCAATATGCTGGTTATATATGGTCGGCCTACATTGCATATCGACAAAAAAGACCGCCGGCGCGGGGGCGGCGCCGGCGGTTGCGAGAGAATATCGATTGTTGGCTGTTAAGCAGCGACGGCCTCATAGACCGTGGCGCCCGAGAAGCTGTCGTGCAGGCTCTTGCCGCAGATCCACGGCAGTTCGACGACCTCGCAGACCGTGTTGACCAGCTCGGAGCAGTCAGTAAAGTGGCCCTTATCGTTGAGGGCCTCGCAATCCTGAACACGCCAATAGCCATCGGTGTGCGTGATGTAGTACTCGTGATCGTTAATCGACACGAAAGCGCGCGTCTTGGAACGCAGCAGCTTCAGAAATCCTTCGAAGTCGGTCTCGACGACATCTCCAGCCTGGAACATGATGTTACCTCCTGGCCCGGCGCCACCATGGCGCGTTGATAAACGTTGATACTCCTTTAGTAAAACCTTTATCAGAGCTTATGCGCGCATCATTTAGGCAAGTGGTAAAAAACCGCAGGGTAGACGGGATAAAACGTTTAACCATCCCATTTGTTTGTCACATTCTGAAGGTACTTTTATGCAAACCTACTTTCCCAATTGGAATCTACCCTTTTGGCCGGGCAATTGACCGTCTATCGTTTGAGCCCGACGGGTATGAACGGGGCATCTACAACGCCACCGCAAGGAGACACCATGGAGACTATCGAAGCACTCATTCACCGCCGCAGCTGCCGCAACTACAGCGATCGTCCCGTCGAGGCCGAAAAGCTCGCACGCATTATCGAGGCTGGTCAGTACGCACCGAGCGGCATGGGCCGCCAGCCGGTGACGTTTGTCGCCGTCACCGACCCCGCGACCGTCGAGCGTCTCTCGCAGCTCAACGCCCAGGTCATGGGCAGCAACGGCGACCCCTTCTATGGCGCCAAGACCGTTGTGGTGGTACTGGTTGACCGCAGCGTGCCCACACATCTGGAAGACGGCTCGCTCGCCATGGGCAACTTGCTCAACGCCGCCTATGCACTGGGTGTCGATTCGTGCTGGATTCACCGCGCGCATGAGGTCTTTGACTCGCCCGAGGGCCTGGAGCTGCTGGCCAGCTGGGGCCTGCCCGCCGACGGCAGCCTGCGCGGTGTCGGTCACTGCATTCTGGGCTACGCCGAGGACACGCTACCCGAGGCAAAGCCGCGCCGCGACAACGTCATCTACGTAAGGTAACCCGGGAGCGTCAACGGGGGTGGCTAATTTGGGACGGGGCTATTTTAGCTACCCCGCTCGCACCTTATATTGACGTCGCGGTTGTCGTCGTTTCGTTCGTCTGGGCCGTTTCGGCGCCATCGCCCTGTTCGTCCTCGTCCTTTTGCGCATCGGCGATGGTGGAGGCCGCCGCAACGATACCGCGCTGGGGCGCGACGCCCGTCTGGGCCTGAGCGCCCTCGACAACTTCTGTACCTGCATGCGCGAGCTCGGGCGATTTAAACATTGCGTCCAAGTTGGCGCCACCGCCGGCATATCCGAGCGCGGCGAGTGCGATGACGATCACTGCAACGACGGCCACGATCGGCACATACCGATGCCAACCAGCAGGATTGAGCCCACTGCGGCGAGCCGCCCCGCGGCTGATGTAACCAAGCGTGCCGTCGTGCTTGAGCTTTGAGCCCACCACGCGTTTGCGGCCCCACAGCGAGGACTCTGCCTGCATTGCCAAGCGGGCGCTTGCCGAAGGATAGCCGTATTTAGTGCGCTTGAACGAGTCATCAAACCCCGAGGCGTGTTTGCCCCACGTCACCGATGTTGTGCGTCGGTTGACCGGCGCGGCACTCCGCCTTCTGCGGCTCGGTTTTGAAGTCTCAGCCATATGCCCTCGCACGCCGTAACCAAATCGAAACAATAACGCTTTGGACTGTAGCACACGCGTCGCGTGCGGTCACGGGCGCCTCGCTCAACGGTCATCGTCCTTCAGCAAGCGCCACAGCGTTGTACGGCTTATGCCCAGCACCTCCGCCGCACGGGTTCGGTTGCCGTGGAGATGGTCTACAACCAGATGCGCGATATCTCGCTCGGTATCGGCCAGCGGTCGCAGGATATACAGGTCACTTTCAAGCGTCGGGGCGCCAAAGGTTGCGGTCTTAATCACGTCCTCTTGGGCGAGCACTTCCTCCGCCACAGCGCGGTCCACCGTGCCCGTCCCCACCAATATATACAGTCGTTCCGAGACCTCGCGGAGCTGCAGATAGTTGCGCGGCCAGCGGTAAGCATCGAGCGTCTTCGTCGCCGCGGCAGACAGCGTGGGCGCTGCCGTCCCAAATGCATCAGCGAGATATTCCAAATAGCGCGCGACCTTCGTCGACGCGGCTCCCTGCTCGGCGATTGCCGGCGCGACGCTCACCGCACAGGCGAAGCGCTCGGTCACAAAGGCGGCTTGATCACTTTCGCCGCCGCCCGGCATGTCATTCGCCGTCAGCACCACATGGCAGCGCGTCGCCAACGCGGTGTCGGTCATCGTGGAGACCAGCTCGCGGAGGCGCTGGGGGCCAACCGCGTTCCAGCCCTCAATGCAAAGGGTCAGCCCCATTTGGAACAACGGCGATTCGACGCTTTTGAGTACATGGCGCCAACCGCGCTCGGTGAGCTCATCGAGCGCAACGGAAACAAAGGGCTGATCGGCAAAAGGACCGTCCAGATAGAGGCGCTTGGCGATCTCGACCTGACCCGCTCCCAGCTCGCCCTCGAGCATAAGAGGCACACCGCGCGCGTAACTCTCTGCAACCGGCGCAGCCACCGAGGCCGCCCCCTCAACGATGCCGTACGCGCTCGATTCGTAGCGGGCCTCAACTTCGTCGGCGTTGAGCCACTCGATGCCCGCATGCGCCGCGGCACCGCGCACCTCGCGGACCACGACGACGCAAAGCCCCCCGCCCTCTTTGTCGGTGGGGCGAACGGTCAGGCTCAGGCGCGCACCCGCACGCCCCATAACCAGACGCGCGCCGTCTCCTATACGGTCGAGGCGCTCAGCTACAAAAGCCGCCACATCCCGCTCAAGCGCCGCGTCATTCATGGTCGAGATCGCGACGTCCCCACGCGCATCGATTGCCAATGCCGAGGCCCCGGCAGCAGCCAGGGCCTCGGTCAAGATGTTCAGCTTGGCATCGCTATCCATGATTTGCCCCTGTCCGCGGCGACATGCAGCCACCGACGGTCGCACGACCGAGTGTTTCAAAATTGAACGATATTGCTCACCAAACACTATAGGGCAGAAAGCGCCGTCCTGCGAGTATAGGTGTTGCCCCGCATCGCCATCCTGGCGGGGCGATAAGAGCTCTTCGGGACTTATAAACCTGCGGACAAGCCATACCCGCAAGAGCTCCTATCGCTCCACCGTGAGAATGCGCTCACCAGCAACCAGCACGCAAACAAGCTACTTCTCTACCAGATTCCCAGTACGTGTTGCATTCCCAAACTCATGCACGCAATGCCAATCCAGCAGCAAAAGCCCAATGCGATGGGCTTGCCGCCCTTTTTGACCAGCTCGACGATATCGGTATTAAAGCCAATAGCCGCCATGGCCATCACAATAAAGAATTTCGACAGCTCCTTGATGGGCGCCGTAAAGGACGCGGGAAGCTGAAGCACCGTGGTGATCACGCTCGCCAGCACAAAGAACAGCACGAACATGGGAAACGCGCGTTTAAGCGAGAACGTGCTTTTGGCGTCACCGCCGGCCTTGCGCGCCAGATGCATCTGCCAGCATGCGAGAACCAACGTGATGGGAATAATGGCCAGCGTCCTGGTGAGCTTGACCACTGTGGCGCTCTCGAGCACATTGGCGCCGGGGTGCATGCTGTCCCAGGCGCTCGCCGCAGCCGTTACGGACGAGGTGTCGTTGATGGCGGTACCGGCAAACAGGCCAAAGCCCTCGTTGGTCAGCCCGAGCATGCCGCCGAGCGTCGGAAACACGAGCGCCGCGATAACGTTAAACAGGAAGATGACCGAAATAGTCTGGGCAATCTCGCGATCGTCGGCATCGATGACGGGTGCGGTCGCAGCGATGGCAGAACCGCCGCAAATCGACGAACCCACACCCACAAGCGTCGCGATCTTGCCCGGCACGTTCATAACGTGGCAGAGCACAAAGGCGATGACAAGCGAGGTCGAGATTGTCGCCACGATAATCGGCAGCGACTGGGCGCCCTTGGACAGAATCTGGGAGAGGTTCATGCCAAAGCCAAGCAGGATAACCGCGTACTGCAAGACTTTTTTGGACGTATAGGTGACGCCGGCGGCGAGCTGTTCGCGACGATTCTTGGGAAAGACGAGCGCCAGGACCATGCCAAAGAGGATGGCGAATACCGGACCGCCGACCACCTCAACCTGTTTGCCGAGCAACGTCGCGGGAATGGCGATGATCAGGCAGAACAAGACGCCTTTCCAGCGCTCGCGTACGATATTTGCCAGTTGCATATGGGATTCCTTCTTTCTATTTCACGTTTGCGACGGCTTATGATACGGCAACATTGAGCACAGCCTTGCGCAAACACAGACTAAGATGCCGCGATAGTTCTCAGGCAACAGCCGAATTACCCACCGCGGAGAGCTGATTCGCGGCATAATTAACAACTGACATATGAGTTTGATAGAACAGTTGCGAGGCGCTATGGAAGAATCGATGCACGTCGGCGAGCAGGAAACGAGCCTACAGGACCAGTCCTACCACACCATTCGACGCAAAATCGTCTACCTGGACTACAAGCCGGGCGAAAAGCTGGGCGTCAAGCAGCTTTGCGATGACCTGGACATGGGTCGCACGCCCGTGCGCGAGGCTTTGGTTCGCTTGGCGCAGGAAGGCCTGGTGCGCACCGTGCCCCAGAGCGGCACCTACGTCTCGCCCATCAACCTCACCCTTGCCGAGAGTGCCTGTTACATCCGCGAGCATCTGGAAAAGCAGGTGATTGTGGAGTGCTGTGCGCGCGCCACGTCGGCCGGCATCGAGCAGCTCGACCGCGCCATCGTGCTGCAGGAAAAGGCCATGGCCGAGGAGGATCGCATCGGCTTCTTTTTGAGCGACAACCTCATGCATCACATGATTTTTAGCATCGCATGTCGCAGCACCGTGTGGTCGTGGCTCGAAGAGACCAATGCCGACCTGGAGCGCTTCCGCTGGCTGCGCGCCGCCACGCAGGTTCTCGACAATCAGGACATCGTGAACGAGCACAAGCAGATTCGCCGCGCTATCGCCGGTCGCGACCCCATCGAAGCGAGCTTTTTGGTCAGCAAGCACCTGCACATGATGTTCCGCAACCAGACCGAGGTTCTGGACCAGTTCCCCGAGTACTTCGAGACCAGCAAGCTCCGCTAACCTGCCAAAAAGGGACAGGTTCATTTTGGCAGGTTTTATCTGGGCAAATGCAACAAGGCCCGGCTCCGTCTTGATGCGGAGCCGGGCCTTAGTCGCTAGAACGGCGGAACCAACTACTCGACCGTGACGCTCTTGGCCAGGTTACGGGGCTGGTCGACGTCGCAGCCGCGCAGGATGGCGACCTCGCGGGCGAGCAGCTGCAGCGGGACACTCGCCGTGATGGGGCTGAACACGTCGCGGACTGCCGGCACGCGGATGATGCAGTCGGCAATCTTGTTGATCTCCTCGTCGCCCTCGGTGGCAACGACGATGACCTTGGCACCGCGCGCCTTGCACTCCATAAGGTTCGACACGGTCTTGTCGTAGGTGGCACTCTTGGTGGCCACAGCGATGACAGGGAAGCCCAGGTCGATCAGGGCAATGGGGCCGTGCTTCATCTCACCGGCGGCATATGCCTCGGCGTGCAGGTAGCTGACCTCTTTGAGCTTGAGCGCGCCCTCGTAGGAAATAGCGGCACCCATGCCGCGACCCACAAACAGTGCGGACTGCGCGTCCTTGCACAGCAGGGCGGCCTCATGAACGGCCTCGGTTTGGGTATCCAAAATCCACTGGATCTGCTCGGCCGTATCGGAAAGCTCGCGGAACAGCATGCGCGCCTGCTTGGTGGTCAAGCGGTACTTGACCTGCGCCAGCAGCAGGGCCAGCAGCGTCAGGCTCACAACCTGGCCGATGAAGCTCTTGGTCGAGGCGACCGCGATCTCCTTGTTGGCCTTGGTGTAGATGACGCCGTCGCTCTCACGCGCCACGGGGCTGCCCACCACGTTGGTGATGCCGAAGACCTTGGCACCCTTGATGCGCGCATCGCGGATGGCGGCGAGAGTGTCGGCCGTCTCGCCCGACTGGGACACGGCCACGACGAGCGTCGTCGGCGTGATGATGGGGTTGCGATAGCGGAACTCGCTGGCCGCCTCCACCTCGGTGGGGATGCGAGCCCAGCCCTCAATGAGATTCTTGGCAATGAGGCCAGCGTGATAGCTGGTGCCGCAAGCGATCACGTAGACGCGGTCGATATCGTTGAGTTCCTCGAGCGAAAGGCCCAGCTCGTCAATGTCGAGCTCGCCGGCCGGCGTCATACGACCAACCAGCGTGTCGCGCACGACGCGCGGCTGCTCGTGGATTTCCTTGAGCATAAAGTCGGGATAACCGCCCTTTTCTGCCATGTCCAGGTCCCAGTCGATGTGGGTGACCTTGGGCTCGATAACATTGCCGGCCTCGTCGGTGTACTCGACGCCTGCGGGCGTGAGCTTGGCAAACTGACCGTCCTCGAGCACCACGACATCGCGGGTGGCGTCGATGAGCGCGATGACATCGGAAGCAACATAGGAGCCGGTTTCGCCCACACCGACCACGATCGGGGAATCCTTGCGGGCCACGGCGATCACGCCGGGCTCGTCAGCGCACACGGCGGCCAGACCATAGGCACCGACCACGTGGGTGCACGCCTCGCGCACGGAGGCCATCAGGTCGTGCGTCTCGGCATAAGCCTCTTCGATCAGATGCGCGAAGACCTCGGTATCGGTCTCGCTCTTAAAGTGGTGGCCGCGACCCTCCAGCTCTTCGCGCAGCTCGGCGAAGTTCTCGATGATGCCGTTGTGGACGATGGCGATACGACCGTCGCAGCTGGTGTGGGGGTGAGCGTTAACGACGGAGGGCTTGCCGTGGGTGGCCCAACGGGTGTGGCCGATACCGCAGGTAGCGTCGCTGTCGATGTTGGAAAGCTCGCTCTCCAGGCCCGCGACCTTGCCCACGCGGCGGATGACGTCGAGGTGCGCCGCGGCGCCCTCGCCCACCTCGAGCGCGACGCCCGAGGAGTCATAGCCGCGATACTCCATACGCTTGAGGCCCGTGACCAGGATGTTCTTTGCAATATCAGAGCCGGTGTAGCCGACGATTCCGCACATAGGATAAATCCCTTCGTTCGCGTGACTGCAAGACGTCCACGCACAGGGGGCGCTGAGACGTATAACGTTCGAGTATTGTACTCACGCAAACGCAAGCTGATATACCAGAAGTGGTATCTCAACTTAGATACCACCCGATGCACACACGTCCAGCCGGTCCAAACCACCACAAAAGCACCTGTCCCCTTCGTGGTGGTTTGAGCTGGCAACAGCGTTTCCCCAGATAAAACCTGCCAAAATAAACCTATCCCTCTTTGGTAGGTTTGGGATGCTACAATCTGGCTTGTACTTGAAACGCATCAAAGGGGCCGCTATGGCAAAGGTAAAAATCAGCGACGTCGCGCGCGAGGCCGGGGTTTCGCTGGGCACGGTTTCCAACGCGCTCAACCATCCCGAAAAGTTGCGCCCCGAGACCCTCAAGCTCATCAACGAGACCATCAGTCGCCTTGGCTACCTGCCCAACCAAAGCGCCCGTCAGCTCGCGGGCGGCGCCACCAAGTCCTTTGGCCTGGTGCTCCCCCGTCTCGATCACGGCTTTTCGCTCCAAATCGCCAGCGGCGCCCACAACGAGGCCCGCAAGCACGGCTACGACTTGCTCATCGCCAACGCCGATAACGACGATATTCTCGAGGACCATTACCTGCGCTACTTTATGGGCACCCAGATGTCCGGCGTCATGGTTCAGCCCATGGCATCCCCCGACTGGCACCCCGCCATGACCAAGATGCCCGTGCCGATCGTCCATCTGGACATCCATTGCTCCGAGCCCGGCTACTACGTAGCGGCCGACAATGAGGCCCAGGGTCGCATCATTGCCGAACTTGCCATCGCCCGCGGCGCGCACCATATTGTCGTCGTCGGCCGAGCAGCATTTATGCAACTCACCCTGCGCGTCCTTGGCATTCATAAGGCGCTCGCCCTGCACCCCGATATCAAGATCGAAGTCATCGACGCCGGCGAATGGAATACCGCTGCCGACGGCTACGGCATCGGTGCCCAAATCGCCGAGCGCCCCGCGGACGAACGTCCCGATTTTGTCGTCGGCCTGACCGATGTGTTGGCCTCGGGTGTCGTTTCGGCACTGGTCGACAAGGGCATCTCTGTCCCCGGGCAAGTACGCGTGGCCGGATGCGACGGCAACCCGCTCGCTTGGAGCGGATCGGTCCCGCTCACTACGGTAGCGCCCCCGGGCTACGAGATTGGCCGCAAGGGTGTCCAACTGCTGATGGAGCAAATCGAGAACAAGGCCCCGGCAAAGATCAAGCATATCCGTGTCGGCTCCGCAGTGCGTACCGTCACCGCAGTCGCCGCCGAGGATATCAACCGCCAAGAACTGGTACGTCCGTTCCTACTGGAACGCGCCAGCACCCAGGCAAGCAGCCAGACCGACGCCACGGCCATCAACCTCGGTGCGTATCTATAGCACGCCCGCGAGTATGCTAAGTCGTCGCTTAAGCAAAAGGGGCCCGACCATTGCCGGGCCCCTTTTGCTTAAGCGCAAACGTGAGCAATCGCTCGTTTCAACGCCGCAATTTTCTAGCGCACAGTCTTGATTGCCGCCGCCAGGTCGAACAACGTATCGAGCACGGCCTCGCAGCCATCCACCACGTCCTGCGGCAGCGGCACGATATCGGGGACGGCGAAGACATGGCATCCGGCCGTGATGCCCGAGACGCAGCCGTTGCGCGAATCCTCGACCACGGCACATTCCTCGGGAGCAAAGCCCGCGCGCTCGCAGGCGAGCAGATACATCTCGGGGTCGGGCTTGCCGTGCACGACGTCCTCGCCACACGTTACCGTTTCAAACTTGTCAAAAAGACCGACCATCTTAAGGTTGCGCTCGGCCGTAACGAGGCGCGACGACGTCGCTAGACCCACGTGATAGCCCGCAGCCAGCAGCTCGTCTAGGCACTCGGCGGCACCGGCCTTAAGTTCCAGTTCGGTCTTGACCATCTCGTCGCGAACCTCCTTGTGGCGACGATAGATCGCCTCGGTGGTTTCATGGCTGCCGTAATGCTTATCAAGGATGTCCATAACATCGGGCAGCGTGCGGCCGATAAACTGATGGATCAGCGCTTCATCAATCGCGAGCCCCAGCTCAGCGGCGCCTGCCTTCCAGGCCTTAATCCCCAAACGCTCGGTATCGACCAGCGTTCCATCCATGTCAAAAATAACAGCCTTAATCATATCGGTCCCCTCACCGGATTGTGTTACTGCCACTCTACCGCACTTTACAAACTTGTATATAACGTATATAGCATATTGCACTTTCGTTACATAGATAGAAGTCTTATGGCAAGTAACGCATTAGGATTATAGTTTTCGACCGAGTACTCAACGATAAGGATCGTTTCATGATTTTAGACACCACGGCACCCGCAGAGGAGCTTCAAGACAAGCTATCGGCGCTCGAACAGCTGCTTTTGGCATACGGGCGCGTGGCTATCGGGTTTTCCGGCGGCGTTGACAGCAGCTTTTTGGCCGCCGTATGCGCCCGCATCATGCCTACCAATACCCTCCTCGTCCATCTCACCACGCCGCTCATCGGCACGCCCGAGCAGGCTTCGTTTGAGCAGTCCGTTGATGGGCAGGCCAATGAGGGGCCGCATTTTAAGCTCCCCGTGCTCAATCTTTCGGTGGATCAGCTGCAGCTCCCCCAAGTAGCCTGCAACGATGCTAATCGCTGCTACCACTGCAAGCACGCCGGCTTTACCGCCATCGTCAACCACGCCAAGTCGCTCGGCTTTCCCACCGTCATCGATGGCAGCAATGCAAGCGATCGCGGTGACTACCGCCCCGGCATGCGTGCGGCAGAAGAGCTCGGCGTGCGCTCACCCCTTATGGAGGTCGGCTTTACCAAGGACGAAGAGCGCGAGCTGCTGCGCACATGGGGCTATCCCGTTTGGAGCCTGCCGGCGGGAGCCTGTCTTGCCACGCGCGTCCCCACGGGCGAGGAGCTTACGCGCGAGAAGGTCTCCTTGATTCGCGCCTGCGAGGATTACCTGCACGATCTTGATCTGGCACAGGTACGCGCGCGCTTGGTCGGCGGCTGCATGCATATCGAGGCCGCACCCGCAGATGTTGCCAAGATTGCCACCCTCGGCGGTGCCGCCGTCGACGACAAGGGCAAGACCCCGCTGCCCGCCGTTATCGAGTCAGCGCTGCGCGAGCTGGGCTGCGACCATATCTCCCCCGAGGTCACCCCCTACATCCACGGCAACATGAATCTTTAGGTTACGCCGTTTTGACTGCGTTAACTGACCTGTCAAAAAGGGACAGGTTTATTTTGGTAGGTTTTATCTGGGGAAACGCAAACAGGGCCGCGACACCCATATGGCGTCGTGGCCCTTTTCCTTGGAGAAGGATCGATTGATTGAACGGGACGACCGTTCTAGTCTTCGAGTCCGCTATTAATGAGCTCCGCAATTTCAACGGGATCGGTGCTCGCGCGCACCTTGTCACGGAAGCCGGCGTCCATCAGCATCACGGCAGCCTTGGAGAGCAGACGCAGGTGCGTGGTTCCAGCCTCGCCGGCGGGCACGTACAGCGCGAGCGCAACATCGACGGGTACGCCATCAAAGCTCGGCCATTCAACGGGCTCGGCCAGTTTGAGCACGGCCACACCCGGCGTATGAATCGCATCGCTCTTGGCATGCGGAACGGCAAACCCGGCGACGAGGCCAGTCTCGGCCTCGTTTTCGCGAGCAATGAACGCGGCTTCAACAGCGGACGCGTCATCGGCAAAGCCAAGCTCAACAGCCTGCTCGGACAAATAGTGCAGCGCGTCCTCGCGTGAGGCCGATGCATGTCCAATCGTCACCTGGTTGGCAGATACAAATCCCATGTAGAACCCTCCTTACAACACGGACCTGACCGCGGCTTCGATGCCGTCGGCGTCCAAACCGTACTTATGCAGCAAATCAACCGCAGGGCCGGACTCACCGTACACATCGCGCACGCCGACGCGACGCATCGGCACTGGATGCTGCTCCGCGAGCACTGAGGCAACGGCCTCGCCAAGCCCGCCGATAATCGAATGCTCCTCGGCGGTGACCACGCGACCGGTCTTCTTTGCGCTGGCGACCACCAGGCGCTCGTCGAGCGGTTTAATGGTATGCATATTGATGACCTCGGCGTCGATGCCATCGACAGCGAGCGCCTCGGCAGCCTCAAGCGCCTCGGCGACCATAAGACCACAAGCGATGATGGTCACATCGGACCCCTCGCGCACGACCACACCACGACCAATCTTGAACTCATAGTCCTCGTGATCGTTGATGACCGGTGTTGCCAGGCGGCCGAAGCGCATGTAAACCGGGCCCTCAAACTCATAAGCGGCGCGCACACAGGCACGAGCCTCGACGTCGTCGGCGGGAACGACCACCGTCATACCCGGAATCGTGCGCATGAGTGCGATATCCTCGCAGCACTGGTGCGTGGCGCCGTCCTCGCCCACCGAAATGCCGGCATGGGTAGCGCCAATCTTGACGTTGAGGTGCGGGTAGCCAATGGAATTGCGGACTTGTTCGTACGCGCGGCCGGCGGCGAACATGGCAAAGGTGCTCGCAAAGGCGACGTGGCCCGTGGTCGCGATGCCGGCGGCAAGACCCATCAGGTTGCTCTCGGCGATGCCGGCGTCGTAGAAGCGCTCAGGGTGCGCGGCCTTAAACTTACCGGTCTGCGTGGCAGCGGCCAGGTCGGCATCGAGAACCACAAAGTCATCGCGCTCATTGCCCAGCTCGACGAGTGCCTCGCCATAGCTAACGCGCGTGGCGACTTTTTTGACGTCTGCCATTAGAGCTCCTTCCCTGCTGCTGCGAGCTCGGCCATGGCCCGCTCAAACTGTTCATCGTTGGGCGCCTTGCCATGCCAGCCAACCTGGTTCTCCATAAAGGAGACGCCTTTGCCCTTCACCGTCTCGGCGATGATGGCGACGGGCGCGCCGGTCACCTCGCGAGCCTCGGCGAAAGCCGCCTCAATCTGCGCCATGTCGTTGCCATCGGCTAGCTCGATCACATGCCACTTAAAGGCGCGGAACTTGTCAGCGAGCGGCATGGCCGAGTTGACTTCATCGATCGTGCCGTCAATCTGCAAGCCGTTGTGGTCGACGACGGCAACAAGATTGTCGAGCGCATGGTTGCCGGCAAACATGGCCGCCTCCCACACCTGGCCTTCCTCGCACTCACCGTCGCCCAGCAACGTGTAGACACGGTAGGCGTCGTCCCAGTGCTTAGCGGCAAGCGCCATTCCAACCGCGGCGGAGATACCCTGGCCGAGCGATCCGGTGGACATATCGATGCCCGGGGTGTCGTTCATGTTGGGATGGCCCTGCAGGCGACTGCCAATATGGCGGAGCGTCTCGAGCTCTTCGCCGGGAAAATAGCCGCGATTTGCCAACACCGAATACAGGCCCGGCGCCGCGTGACCCTTGGAGAGCACAAAGCGGTCGCGATCGGCCTTGTAAGGATCGGCAGGATCGATATTCATTTCCTCAAAGTACAGATAGGTCATGATGTCGGCAGCACCGAGCGATCCACCCGGATGTCCCGACTTGGCCGCGTGAACCGCAGTCACGACGCCCTTCCTGACCTCATTGGCGACCTTCGCCAGCTCCTGGTTGGTCATACGAATTCCTCTCTTGAGAACAACCCCGGCACCGGACGACGCGATGCCGGGGCAATCCACTCGTTAAGCCTGAGCGACGACCTTCTGCCAGTCAGCCTCGAACGAGGCGAGGCCCTGGTCGGTCAGCGGATGATGCAGGCATTTCTTAAGAGCGGCCATGGGGACGGTCGCGATATCGGCACCGAGCAGCGCCGCCTGGGTCACGTGATTGGGCGTGCGGACAGATGCGGTGATGATCTCGACGGTGTCGTCGACGTTCTTGCCAGTCCAGTCATAGTTCTTGATGCAGGTCACAACGTTGTCGAGCTGCGAGATACCGTCCTCGGCGATGTCGTCGAAGCGTCCCACAAACGGGCTGATGTAGCGGGCACCGGCGTTGGCGGCCATAAGGGCTTGCGTCGGCGAGAAGACAAGCGTCATGTTGACGCGCACGCCTGCATCGGCCAGCGCGCGGCAGGCGGCGAGGCCGGCCTCGCACACGGGGAGCTTGACCACAATGTTGGGGGCGAGGGCGGCAAGGCGCTTGCCCTCCTCGATCATGCCCTCGGCAGTGGTCGCGGTGGACTCGGCGGACACGGGCAGGCCCTCGCAGAGCTCGGCAATCTTGAGCATATGGGGCTCAAAGTCGGCCAGCTTGCCGCCGGTCTTGGCGTACAGGGACGGGTTGGTGGTGACGCCGGCAAGGCAACCCCAGCTCTTGGCCTCGGCGATCTCGTCAAGGTTGGCGGTATCGATAAAGAACTTCATGTTGCAAACTCCTTCAAATGAATTGCTAGTAATCCTAAGGACAGCGGCCCAATCGTCGGTCAATCTAACGTCAGCGAGCGGGCAGCTGCCGTGGCAAGGTGGTGCGAAAGAGGAGCGAAGCGTACTTTGGTACGCGAGCGACGGCTTGAGCGCCAGATTGCCCGGCAGATGCCCGCGCAGCGTCGACCGGTCCGGCGTTTGTCAAAACGCCGGAACTACCTAGTCCTCGAGGGCCTTCTCGATGCGGCTCGTGACGCCCTTGAGGTTAAGACCGACGACGTACTGCTTGATCGGGCGCTTGATGTGCTCGATCACAAAGCGCTTGCCGTCGATGTCCTGGGCAGCGAGGTTGCGATAGAGCTTCTCGACCTGCTCCTTGACCTCGGGATCGTTGAACGCGTAGTGGCCGGAGACATCCAGAATCTTCAGGCTGAGCTCGTCGTCGGCCAGAATGTCGTCAACCTGCAGGTTGACATCGTCGCCGGTCATCCACTTGCGCCAACGCTCGGTCTTGATAGCCTTGACCAGCAGCGTGTGATACAGGTCGGAGGGATCATCGCACAGGCCGTTGTCGACCAGAATCTGCTCGGTAGCGCAGAGCTTGAGGTAAGCGCGGGTCTCCTCGGTGCCGTACTGAGGGGCGACATTGGAGGCCGTCACGTGAGCCGGGATGTGCTCGAGCAGCGTCGCGTCATCCAGATAGTCGGCGTTGTGCTCCTTCAGGCCCACGCCGTAGCGCTTAGCCATGTCGGCGAGCTCGCGGGCATTCTTGAAGTTGTAATGACCGACCTGCTCGGTCCAACGGGTGAGCGTACCGGTCTGGCCGACGATAAAGGTGGGCATGGGGCAGCCGCGCTTCTCGAGCTCGGGCTGCAGCTGAGAAATGAACTCCTCGTACTTATCGGTAGAGGTCAAGCCGCCATTGGTCTCCTCGGTACCGACCTCATAGGCAACCTCGGGCAGGTTATGCTCGCGACGGTACTGCTCAAGGTAGTCGATAAGATCGATCGTGCGGCGAAGCACCACGTCGAGCGGAATAACCTTGCCGATCTGATAGGGGTCCTTGGTGGGGTCGACCATCAGCAGATCAAAGCCTGCCTCCATGTCGGCGACGAAGGACTTGCGGGCGAGCTCCATGGCCTCGTCCTCGGGCAGGTGGGCGTTACGCTCCTCGTCGCGCTGCCACGGACCGCCGTGATCGCGGCACAGGTAGTACGGACCGGTGTAACCCACCTCGTCGGCGACCTTCTTGATGTCGGCGGCAAAGCGCGTCTGGTCCCAACCGTTGACGTAGCCGGCGCCCATCTCGTCCATATCGACCTGGTTGCGGCTGGCGATAAACATGGGCGGGAAATCCTCGTCCTTGGCAAGCTCGAACACGGCCTGAATCAGGTTGGGGCTCATGGGGCCAATGCCGACCATGGTTGCGTGATCGCCGCTATCCTGCAGCTTGAGCATGCCCTGAACGGCCTGACGGATGGTGAGGTTGGACATTTTGTTCTCCTTCTCCAGAGGATTTTTGACAAAAGTTCCCTGGGACCCAGATGTGGGCCCTATCAGTACGGATGGATTTTGTTGTGTAGGGGCGGCTGTGCGGAGTCAAATCCATCCCTCCGCACAACCGGAGTCCTTAAAGGTTTACTTGGCCTGCTTGTCGAGCGTGGGCTTCATGGCAATCAGGATTGCAGCGGCGACCACGGCGCCAATCACGATGTCCAGGCAGAACAGCGCGACGTTGTTGGTGGCAAGGGCGACGATAAAGCCACCGTGCGGGACGTAGCAATCGATGCCCTGGAAGGCGGCAAGCGCCGCACCCACAGCAGAGCCGATGCAAATGCCGGGAAGGGTGTGACCGAGGTCCTTGACCGCGAAGGGGATAGCGCCCTCGGTAATACCGATGCAGCCCATGAACAGCGCGGAGATGCCCATCTGACGGTCGGCGTCATCGAACTTGTTCTTGGCGATGAGCGCAGCGAGGCCACAGGCGATCGGGGGAACGGCGACGGCGACGCGGAACATACCATTAGGACCGTAGATGCCGGAGGCCATGATGGCCATGGTGAAGGTCGAGGCGGTCTTGTTGATGGGGCCACCCATATCGAAGGCGGTCATAACGCCAATGACCAGACCCAGGACAACTGCGGAACCGCCCTGCAGGCTGCCGAGCACGCCGGTGAGCCAGTCCATCACAAAGCCAAGCGGCGTGGCCAGGATGTAGATATAGGCCATGCCCAGGACAAGCGAGGTCAGAATCGGGATGATCAGGATGGGCATGATGGTCTGGATGGTGTTGTTGACCTTCCAGGTCTTCATCCAGCGGACAAAGTAGCCGCAGATGACCGCCATGATCATGGCGCCCAAGAAGCCGGTCGAAACGCTGTTGCCGTTAGGGGTAACGACTGCGTTGTTGACCAGGTAGCCCAGGACAAAACCGGGGGCGAGCGCGGGCTTGCCGGCCATCGAGTAGGAGATGTATGCCGCAAGCACCGGGATCATCATGGAGATGCCGGCCATGCCAATGGTGTTAAGACTCACCATCAGCGGGTTTGTAACCTCCATGCCGTTGGCGCCGGCGGTACCGGATGCCAGCGAGAAGGCGAGGAACACGCCGCCGATAACGACGATGGGGATAAAATAGGAAACGCCGGTATTGAATGCATTGAGCAGCGTCTTACCAGGATCGGCAAAGATGGACTGCTTGGACGCCGGTGTCGGGGCCTGCGGGGCAGCGGAGACGGCCTTCTTCTCTGCCTTGGCCTCGGCCTTGGGCGCGTCAACGGCGCCACCCGTCGCCTTGATGATCTCAACGGCCTGGTCGATGATCTTTACCGGATCGGCGATTACATCCGAGGTGCCGACCTTCAGGAACTTGCCCTCGGCCATCTTCTGCTCAAAACGATCCTCGTTCTCGACACCCACGTCGACGGACTCGAGCACCAGGTCGGCGGAATCCACGTCTTCCTGCGTCAGCTCGTTCTCGATACCCAGGCCACCCTGAGCCTCGACTTTGCACTCGATGCCACGAGCGGCGCATTCATCCTGAATCGCCTTCTGGGCCATATACGTGTGGGCGATACCCACGGTACAGGCGGCAACGCCTACGATCTTCATTGCTTCCCTCTTTTCATAGAGTTGCGTGCGCAAGACACCGTTTGCGGAGGCCTCCGGAGCATCCCCTGCCGTTTGGACTTGCTGTCTTTTCGACAAGACCAATATAGGTGCTCGTTTTTCTTAATGCCAGCTTATTTCGGTAAACGCGCAGGTCAGAGCGTTGGTTATGCGATTTAGTTATGCGTTTAACCAAAAATGAATCCTGCGATTTTACCCTCGATTTCAAAAGTCAAGAAGTATTTGATTTTCTCGGTAGACGGCAGATGCGCATGCCGGTCACAAATTTCAACCCCACCCGTATACCGCATTTGTTGCATACTCATATGAAAGGAAAAGGTCGCTCACCGAAGCGCATCCCACACCAAGACTCAAAGTCATCATGTTGGAAAATGCTCATCTGTCGGAAGGAGTCGCTGTGGCAAAACAGCGCGTTACGATCGCAGACGTCGCTCGAGAGGCGGGAACCTCGACGGCAAGCGTCTCGTATTACCTCAACGACAAACGAGAAAAGCTTAGCGAGAAGACGCAGGCAAAGATTGCGCGCGTCATCAAGGAGCTGGGATACGTCCCCAACGCCCAGGCGCAAACACTCACCGGCAAACAGACCCACGTCATCGCCATTATCATTTTGGATAACACCAACAAGTGGGCGGGCCTCGTCCTCAACGGCATGGAGCAGGTCATGCTCCCCGCGGGCTACCAGACGGTCGTTTGCACGAGCAACTTTAACCCCGAAACCGAGCTCATGTATGTCGACAAAATGCTCTCGCTGGGCGTCGATGGCTTTATCATCCAGCCCACGGCAAATTTCAAGGCCGTCCATGACCGCATCAAGCGCGCCGGTAAGCCCGTCGTCTTTTTCGATGCGGCCATCTATAGCCCAGGTACCAGCTGGATCAAAACCAACCTTTACGACGGTGTGTACAACGCCACGCAGGCACTCCTCGACGCCGGTTACGAAGATTTCTTTTCCATTGCCGCCAACATGACCGAAATGCGCACCCGCATGGAGCGTTTTCAGGGGTATGCCGAGGCGCTGGCAGCGAACGGACAGCTCTACAAAGCGATTCCCATCGACCACAACAAGCCGTCGGTCGGTGAGCTTACCGAGTACTTTAAATACAAGTTCAACCCCGCCAAGCGAACCCTTATCTTCGTGCAAAATCAGTGGGCACTTCCCCGTGTCTACAAGGCTCTCCAGCCCATGGCCCATCTACTTCCGCAGCAAATCGGTCTTTTGGGACTCAACTGCGAAGACTGGACCAACCTCACCACGCCGACCGTCTCCACGATCATCGAGCCCGTCGACCAGGAAGGCAGAGAGGCGGCCGAGATGCTCCTCGCGCTACTCGATGGCAGCAGCGCGCCCGGTGAGCAGCGCATTCTCGAGTGCAAACTCAATTGGCTCGGTTCCACCTCGATCTAGCCATACGTCAAATATGAGGCAAATGAACCAGCAGCATTTGTCCCAAATCTTGAGTATTTGTTCGGCGGAACGGCCCCTGCCGGCTCCTGCTAGACTGGTAGATTCCCAACCGTCCATCCAGGAGCCTCAATGTCGCGCAAGTCCACCTACAAGCAAGTACTTTCCATCGGCACCGCCGTGGTGCTGGGGTTTGCGCTGTTTACGGGATCGCTCGACGGGGCGCCCAGACTGCTCTCGCCGCAAAGTGATGAGCAGGCGGCAGCCCTGGCCGAGAAGCAAGACGAGAGTCCCAACCGCACCGACGACGAGGCAGACCTGGTTGCCCGACTCGAATCGGGAACAGCGAGCTCCTCGGACTCTCAAAATAGCCAAGACTCTGGCGATGGCTCCGATTCTGCCGCACCTGACACCGGTGACGACGCTTCCGCGGACAGCGCCGCCCCCATCGACGAGGTCGAAAACCCCGATCTCGACCGCGCCCGCGGCGTATACCTCAGCAGCATTCCCGACTACGCCGGCAACCCCTATGTTGCCCTGCGCGCCGACAGTACGCACCCGCTCGGCACGCCATCATTCACACTCGATGAATACGAGCGCGCTACAGAAGAGGGTTGCTTTAAGAAGTTCTCCAAACTCGATAGCCTGGGCCGCACCCGCAAAGCGCTCGCCTGTGTAGGCCCCGAATCGCTCGGTCAAGGCGAGCGCGGCGATATCTCGCGTATCCATCCCGCCGGATGGCACCAGCAGCGCTACGACTTTATTCCGGGCCAGAGCCTCTACAACCGCTGCCATCTCATCGCCTGGTCGCTCTGCGGCGAAAACGCCAACCGCAAGAATCTCCTCACCGGCACGCGCTATCTCAACGAGACGGGCATGCTGCCGTTTGAAGAGCAGATTCTCAACTATATTCGCGATACGGGCAACCATGTGCTCTATCGCGTCACGCCCATGTACAACGAAGAAGAACTTGTCTGCCGTGGCGTGCGCCTTGAGGCGCAATCGGTCGAGGACCACGGCAAGGCCCTCTGCTTCCACGTATATTGCTACAACCTGCAGCCGCATGTGCAGATCGACTACACCACCGGCCGCAACCAGGCCTCGGGAGACTAGGGCCGATCAAGCTGCCCCAAAACCTAACATGATCCGTTTTCCTCCGTCCCCCAGGGATCAAAAAGGGCCGCTCTGGATTGCCCAGAGCGGCCCTTGCATCAGCATGTATGTTGCAGGCAAAGCCCCACGCTACTTGGCGCGGCCCTCCTCATAGCGCTCGACCAGCTTGGCCTGAACGTCATAAGGCACCTGCTCGTAGCCGGCGGGCTTCATGGTAAAGTCGCCCGTGCCGCGCGTAATAGATCGCAGACGCGTCGAATAATCCGTCAGCTCGGCCAGCGGCGCCTGGGCGATGACCACGGTATCGCCGCGCTCATCGGTCTCCATGCCCGTCACGCGACCGCGCGATGCCGAGATGTCGCCCATCACGGCGCCGGCGTAGCTCTCGGGGATAGTCACCGTAATTTCCTCGATGGGCTCCAGCACCACCGGATCGGCATCGGCGCACGCCTTGCGCAGGCCGATGCGAGCCGCCGCGCGGAACGCCATCTCGTTGGAGTCGACGCTGTGATACGAGCCGTCGTACACAGCCACGCGAATGCCCGTGAGCGGGTAGCCGGCAATGATGCCGTCCTTCATGGTCTCCTGGACACCCTTGTCCACGGCGGGGATCAGCGAGCGCGGAATGCGGCCGCCCACGACCTCGTCCACAAACTCATAGCCATCGCTCGTGCCGTCGGGCCCGATGAGCGGCTCAACGCGCAGCCAGCAGTCGCCATACTGACCGGCACCGCCAGTCTGCTTCTTGTGGCGGCCCTGTGCGCTCGCCGTGCGGCGGATAGTCTCGCGATACGGAATGCGGATTGGCACGCTTTTGGCCACGACCTTGGTGCGATCCTCCAAACGGTTGAGCAGGACCGAAACCTGCGCCTCACCCACGGCGGAGATGATAGTCTGGCCGGTCTCCTCGTCACGATCGATGCTCATGGTCGGATCGGCCTTGCACGCCTTCTCGATAAACGTGTAGAGCTTCTCCTCGTCACCGCGGTTCTCGGCCTCGATGGCAATGCGGTACTGCGAGTTGGGAAACTTAAACGCCGCCGCCTCGACCTTACCGGTAATGGAGAGCGTGTCACCCGTCTCTGCCGCCAACTTGGGCGCCACGATAATGTCGCCGGCATAGGCGTGACCGACCTCGGTCATGTCGCGGCCGCACATCACATACAGGTGAGCCAGACGATCGCTCTTGCGAGTGCGCGCGTTGATCAACTCAAGGCCCGGCTCAAGCGTACCCGTCAGCACCTTGATAAAGCTGATGCGGCCCTGCTGCGGATCGGCCAGGGTCTTAAACACAAACGCCACCGGACGGTCATCGTCACTCGAGATCTTAAGCGAATCACCGTCGATGAGCGGCATCTCGCCATAGTCGGTCGGCGCTGGGAAGTATGTCGCGATGTCGTCCATCAGCGAGTTGACGCCCTGCTCCTTAATGCAATCGCCCGCAAAGACCGGCACAAAGATGCGCTCGGCGATCGCCTTCGACAGCAGGCCTTCAAGCTCCTCCTGCGTCAGCGTCTCCTCGCCTTCCAAGTACTTCATCATCAACTCGTCGTCAGCCTCGGCCACCAGCTCGCACAGGTGGTCATGGGCCTCCTCGGCCTGGGCACGATACTCCTCGGGAATCTCCGACTCAACGGCTTCGGTGCCGTTGCAATGGCGCGCCTTCATGCGCACCAGGTCGATAATGCCGTCAAAGTCCTCGCCCTCGCCCCAGGGAAGGGTCACGGCGCCCAAGCGCGTGCCAAAGCGCTCCTGCAGCAGGTCCATTGTGGTCGTAAAGCTGGCCTCGGGGCGCGACAGACGGTTCACGAACACCGCACGCGCCAGACGTAGATCCTCCGCCGCATACCAAAGCTTGACGGTCGTAGGCTGCGGGCCGGCCTCGGCGTCGACCACAAACAGAGCCGTCTCGCAGACGCTCATTGCGGCAAAGGCGTCGCCGATAAAATCGGGATAGCACGGGGCATCGAGCACGTTGATGCGGGCGCCCTTCCAGTCGATCGGCGCGATGGTCGTCGAGATAGAGAATGAACGCTTGACCTCTTCGGGGTCATAGTCGAGCGTGGGCTTAGTGCCGTCGTGGCCGCCCAGGCGGGCGGTCTTGCCGGAAAGGTGGAGCATGGCCTCGGCGAGTGAAGTCTTGCCCACCCCGCCTTGGCCTACGAGCACCACGTTCCTTACATTGCCGGTCTTGGGAGCACCCATGATGACCTCCTTGCAGGGCCGCGCGCAATGCGCGACGCCAACGGGGAGAGTTCGCGGTCGGTGCCGTCCCGGGAGCAGCATGGTCGGCAGCCGAGCCGACTCACCCTCCAAATGTCCTATGGCACCACCCTACCCTCACGGACGACTATCCATGCATACCTTTCGGCGCACGTATGAATACAGGCGGCGAGAGGAAGAAGAACGCATGCGAGGCGATTATTAAACCCCATCGATACAAATAAAAGCCGCCGCAGACCATAAGACCTGCGGCGGCTTTTTCTCAATATATAGCTGAGCCTAGCCCTCGATACGGCTCAAGAACTCACGGGTACGTTGCTCACGCGGGTGATCGATAACCTGCTCGGCAGGACCCTCCTCGACAATGCGACCGCCGTCCATAAAGACCACGCGGTCGGCAACATCGCGCGCAAATTGCATCGCATGGGTCACGATCACCATCGTCATATTCTGCGCTGCCAGGTCTTTAATGACACGCAGTACCTCGGCCGTTAGCTCGGGATCGAGCGCCGAGGTCGGCTCGTCAAAGAACAAGATCTCCGGGTCGAGCGCCAAGGCGCGGGCGATACTCACACGCTGTTGCTGACCGCCCGAAAGCTCACACGGCACCTTGTTCTCGTTGCCCGTAAGCCCCATCTGCGCGATCAACTCACGCGCACGCGCTTCGGCCTGCTCGCGCGGACGCTTGAGTACGCGAATCGGAGCATCGGTGATGTTTTTCATCACCGTATAGTGCGGAAACAGATTGTAGTTCTGAAACACCAGGCCAAATCGCGAACGCGCCCGCTTGGGCACGTCGCCTTTCGCATATACCGCACCCGACCCCGCGTCCGTCGCAACGGCAAGGTCGCCAAACGAGAGCGAGCCTCCGTCAAGTGTCTCGAGCAGTGTGGCACAGCGCAGAAGTGTGGACTTACCGCCGCCTGAAGGCCCGATAATCGCTACGACCTCGCCACGCTTTACCTCGAGCGAGATATCCTTGAGCACCTCATTGCCACCAAACGCCTTGCGCGCGTTCGATATTTTCATTACCGAATTAATCATGGTAGTAATCCAATTTTGTCTCGGCGGCGCCCAGCAGCATCTCGACGACGAAGTTAAAGACCCAGTAAATCAGCGCCGCGATCGCAAACGGCACCATGCTCACCTGCGAGGCGACCAGCGCCTTAGCCGTCGAGAACATCTCCCCCACGCCGATGGCAAACGCCAGCGACGTGTCTTTGACCAGCGTGATGATCTCGTTGCCCATCGCCGGCAAAATGCGTTTGGCAACCTGTGGCATCACGATGTACAAAAACGTCTGCAGGCGCGAGTAGCCCAGCACCTCGGCGGCCTCATATTGACCGCGCGGAATCGACTGCAGGCCCGAGCGATAGATCTCGGCAAAGTAGCCGGCGTAGTTGATGATGAACGCCACAACGCACGCCGTCCACTTGGAATCGGGCGTGAGCGAGATACCGAACACGTAGTACGGGGCAAAGTAGATGGCAAACATCTGCAGCATGAGCGGCGTACCGCGCATCACCGAAATATAGATGCGCGCAATCCAACGCAGCGGCGCGACCTTGCTCATGCGCATAAACGCCACGGGGATCCCCAGAGGAATCGACCCGAGCAGCGTCAGTACAAACAGCTGCAAACTGACCAAGAACCCCTGGCCAAGCATCTGCATCATGACTTGAATAGACAACCTAAGCTCTCTTTCGCGACAACAGAACAGCGAACCCAATACTAAAGCGGGTTTTCCAGGTGCCCGAGTTTGCCGTGAAAGAGGAGCGCCGCGTACTAAATGTACGCAAGCGACGGTTTGAACGGCAAAATCGGGTGCCTGGGAAAGCCGCTATTTCAAAACCCAGTTGTCGAAGGATAGACCATAGCTTGAATACTTATCGCAGAGGTCCTTGACCGTGCCGTCCTCATAGAGCGCCTTGAGCGACTCGGTCACGGCATCGGCCGACTTGGTGTCGCCCTTCTTAAAGCCAACGGCGTAGTGCTCGCTGGACAGCGGCTTGTCGAGCTGCGTATAGGCATCGGGCTTGGCGGCAAGCTGATACTGAGCGATCGAGAGGTCACAGGCGACGGCATCGACTGCACCACTCTCGAGCTGCATAAACGCCGTGTTGTACTCACCGATGGTATCGAGCGTGGCAAACGTCGCGGCCAAATCCTTCTGGTCGCCCTCGAGCACATCCTGTGCAGCGGAATCAGTCTGGGTAATGACGGTCCTGCCGGCAAGATCGTCCCAGCTCTTGATGCCCGCATCCTTCTTGACCACCAGCACCTGCTCGTTGAGCATGTACGGCTCGGAGAACGTGTAGTCGTCCTCGCGGCCCTCCATGGTAAAGCCGTTCCAGATGCAGTTGATGGCGCCCGAGTTGAGCAGCGTATCCTTGGCGTCCCAGTCGATGGCCTCGTATTTGACCTCCCAGCCCTGCTTATCGGCAACAGCCTTGGCCAAATCGAGATCATAGCCGGTGTACCCGCCATCGTCGCCCACAAAACCATACGGAGGATAGGACTTATCAAAGCCCACCACAAGCTTCTTGGACTCTGCAGCGCCCTTCACATCCTTGGCCGCGGCAGAGCCAGCAGCGGAGCCCTTGCCGGCACCACCGCCGCAGCCGACAAGACCAAGGCCAAGCACCGTGGCAAACGAGCCGGCTAGACCAACAAACTGACGACGAGATATATCGGTATTCATGGTATTCCCCCTTGATGGCACTTTAGTTAAGTAAAGTGAGTCATGTAACGTTCAGAATCATACACTTTAGTGAGATGGAGTACAAGGGAGGGTTTGCCAGCTGGGCACCGGGGCGGGGGTTAAGTTTCCTGCTTTACAGTCCTGCTCACGACGGAGGCCACATTAAGTGGCCTCCTGTTCGTGCGGAACTCGCGATAAACTTAACCCCCGCCCCGGAGCCCAGCGGGCAATCATCGTTGTGCCTATCACTGATACCAATAAACCGCTTGCATATCGTCTGTTGGCTTGGCACGGTACAATGCTTGTGGCTTTATATTTATAAATTAGTGGGGTTAATTCATGGCAGAATCTCGTGCGGAGCGTAGGGCTCGTCGTGCTTTGGTGGAAGCGGCTGAGGGGTCAAAGGAGGAGAAATCTCCTACGAAATCCAAGTCTTCTAAAGCTGCAAAAAGCAAATCGGCCAAGGGCAAGGCTAAGGCCAAGCGTCCCGGCTCTCGTCGGAGCGAGGACAAGGCATCTCAGACTCGCTCCAAGCGCTCGCATAAAGATCAGGTTTCGTCTGCGCGTAAGGCTGTGGATCCCAAGTCTCCCTGTTCCATCATGAAAGCCTGCGGTGGGTGCACGGCGCTCAATCGTCCTTATAAAAAGCAGCTGGCGGCCAAGCAGACTGCTATGGAGGAGCTTTTTGCCGCTCTTTGCGAGCGCGAGGGTATTAGCGTCGACCCCATTCGCGGTATGGGAGTCACCCTGGGCGACCCGGGCAAATATCCTGCTCCGCGTGGTTTTCGTCATAAGGCTGCCACCCCCTTTGCTCCCGGCAAGGAGGGCGCTGTCCGCTGCGGCTTTTTTGAACGTGGCACGCACAGAATCGTTGCTGTTCCTGAATGCCCCGTCGAGGCACCGGGCGCCCGACAGATCCTCAACGGCATCGCGCGTGAGGCCGAGCGCCTGCACATTCCCGCCTTTAACGAGGACAAGCATCTCGGACTGCTTCGCTATGCCGTCGTTCGCTGCGGCTGGCGCACCGACCAGATCATGGTCACCCTCGTGACCGCCCAGCGCGACCTACCGCATGCACAGGAATTCTTTGAGGCCGTCGCTGCACTCGATCCGCGCATCGTCACCGTCGCCCAAAACATCAACGGGCGCCCTGGCAACGCCATCCTCGGTGAGGAAACCCGTATCGTTTATGGCGCCGAATGCATGCGCGACCAGCTACTCGGCTGCGAGTTCGACATCTCCCCTACCGCGTTCTACCAGACCAACCCGCTGCAGACCGAATTGCTCTATCAGCTCGCTATCGACGGCATGGACCTGCGCCAGGGCGATGTGCTTATGGATGCCTACTGCGGCAGCGGCACCATCGGTCTTTGCGCAGCTAAAGATGCCCAGAGCAAGGGCATCGGCATCATGCTGCTCGGCGTGGAGCGCAACCCGGCGGGCATTGCCGACGCGCGCCGCAATGCCGAGCTCAACGGTCTTACCCGCAGCGCCTGGTTTATGGCCGACGATGCCACCGATTACATCCTAGATGCCGCCGACAACAACGAGCGCGTCGACGTCCTTTCCATCGACCCGCCGCGCGCCGGCTCCACCCCCGAGTTCCTCGAAGCTGCCTGCGCACTTAAGCCGCGCCGCATCACCTATATCAGCTGCAACCCCGTGACTCAAGAGCGCGACCTGCACCAGCTCCTCGACGGAGGCTATCGCCTGCTCAAGATCACGCCCGTCGACATGTTCCCCCACACCGACCACACCGAAACCGTAGCGGTCCTTGAACGCCGCTAATTGTCCGGCACAAGAAAGGGGGCGGCCCGCCTGGACCGCCCCCTTCGCTTGGTTTATAAACTCAGCTACATCCCCTTGCGCAGGTCGCACACGCCGGCTGCAGCCATCTCGCGCAGCAGCGTCTCGCGGTCGCGCGTCACGATCAGGTCCAGCGGGAAGTGAATCTCGTCGAGCATCTTACGCGCCTGGTCGAGCTTGCCAATCGCCATGCCAATATGTGCATCAGTCGAGACGCCAATTCCCACGCCCAGTTCGGCGCAGCGCTCGGCAATCTTGCGGCATACGGCCCAATGCTCAGTGTCGACACCGTGTTCAAGACTATGGTTGTTGATCTCGATAATCTTGTGCTTGGCCTTAGCTGCCAACAGCACCTCGTCGATATCGAACGGCACACCCGAACGCCCCGCGTGGCCCAGCATGAACACCTTGGGGTGCTCCAGGGCATTGATATACATCTCGGTCGTCTGGGCCAGCGTCGCGCCTTCAGCAATCTGCGGATTATGCACGCTCGCAACCAAATAATCCAAATTGCGCGTCACCAAATCGAACAGTGAATGCTGACGGCTGTATGAATCGCCGGCGATATCGAGCGTGACAGGAGTGTCCTCGCCAAACAGGCTTCCGTCCAGCGAAACGATATCGGCCTCGGCACCACGCAGCACCAGCACGCCGCTCCATATGCGCGGCCAGATATCCTGGTTGATAAAGAACTGGTAACTGCGCAGGTCATTGGGGCAAGCCGTAACCATAGAGCTCAAATGGTCGGCAGATCCGAGCACCTGCAGACCACGCTCTGCCGCCCAGTACACATTCTCCTCAATGGTCGAATATGCATGCGCAGAGAACATCGTATGGGTATGAATGTCACAAGAAAGCAGGTAGGGCATCAGGTCTCCTTATCTGGCACGGCCGTCGCTTATATTCATTGTACGCATAGCCTCCGATAGTCGTAAAACCACTCCATCCCAAAGACACAACGTCCATGGCAACGGGGTCCGGCTTAACACCAAACCCCGTTTCACGTAAAACATTGTAGGCAGAGCGCTTTACTCTTAACGATACTCGTCCGCCAACTGTTTCCAAGCGGGTAGCGAATTGACAATCGTTTCGTAACTCACGCAATAGCCCAGGCGGAACCAACCCGGCATACCAAAGCTGTCCGAGGGAACCGCAAGCAACTCATACTTCTTTGCGCGCTCGCAAAACGCATTCGCTTCGGGCTCCAACGCTTTCACCCATAGGTAGAACGCGCCATCCGGCTCAACATAGGTGTAGCCATACTCCGCTAGTGCGTCGGTAAGCGCGGTGCGGTTGCGTGCATAGGCCTCAACGTCACTCGGCTCATCGATGCAGTCGATAATTACGCGCTGAAAGAGCGCCGGCGCGCACACGAAGCCCAGCGTACGGGCGGCACCGGCAACGGCAGGCATTAGACGATCTGCCTGAGGATTCGTATTGGGAACAAGGATCCATCCCACGCGCTCGCCCGGCAGCGAAAGCGACTTAGAATACGAGTAGCACACCACGGTGTTCTCGTAGATCGAGGGCACCCAAGGCACCTCGGCACCGTACACGATCTCGCGGTACGGCTCATCCGAGATGAGCATAATCGGATTCTCGGGATCGCGCTGAGCGTTGGCCTCGCGCAGAACATTGGCCAGTCGCGTCAGCGTGTCGCGTGTATATACGGCACCAGTCGGATTGTTGGGCGAGTCGATGATGACGGCAGTCGTCTTATCGGTAATCGCCTTGAGCACGTTGTCCACGCTCAGCTGGAACGTATCTTCATCGGCGAGCGCCTCAACACACGTACAGCCGGCCTTCTCAATCCAAACGCGATACTCCGGAAAGTACGGGGCGATAACAATAACCTCGTCGCCCGGGTTCGTAACGGCGCTGAGCGTGCAGGTGAGCGAAGCCGCGGCACCCACCGTCATAAAGACGTCCTTGCCCTCATAGTTCGTTCCAAAGCGGCGGTTGAGCGATTCGGCGACGGCTGCTCGACATTGCGGCAGGCCCGGAGCGGGGGTGTAGCCGTGCAACTGGTCACTCGGCAGCTCCAGGGCCTTCTTAATCGACTCAGCCACGGCAGCCGGCGCCGGAACACTCGGGTTGCCCAGCGAAAAATCGAATACGTTCTCCGCACCGATCTGTGCCTTGCGCTCAAGACCATAGCTAAAGATCTCGCGGATGATGGAGCTTTCCGCACCGCGAGCATACATCGTTTCGTTGATCATCTGTTCCCCTTTCGCATAGGCGCTATTGTACGCTTTAGCCGAGCAAAGTGCCGCAGCAATGTTGATTGGGGACAGACTTAAATGCGTGAAAACGCTCATTTAAGTCTGTCCCCAATCAACAGACGGCCCCATATCGCTCAAAAGAAAAAGCCTCCGCAGGTTTCCCCGCGGAGGCTTTTGCCACAAAGACTATTTGTCGGCGTCGGTGTCGGCACCGACGACGGCATGGTCATCGTCAGCATCATCGGATGCGGCTTCGGCATCCTCCTGCATGGCCGCCTGCGCAAAGGCCGCGGCATCAGCCGCCAGCTCCTCCTCGCTCATGCGAGGCGCGCGCTTCTTGGTCGGCATGCCGGCCGCCTTGGCATTGCGCTCCTCCTTGGCCGCCAGGATATCGCCCTCGCGCTCAAGGTAGGCATTCCACTCGTTGTCGAGCAGGGCGTTCACGGCGTCGCCTTCGACGGTCTCGCGCTCAAGCAGCACCTTCGCCATCAGATCGAGCTGATCGCGACGGGCATCCAAAATCTCGACCGCACGACGATGGGCTTCGCGCATGATGCGTTGAACCTCGATATCGATGCGGCGTGCCGTCTCCTCGGAGTAATCCTGGTGATCGGCGTAATCGCGACCAAGGAACACCTGATGCTGCGCCTCGCCAAACACTTGCGTGCCCAGCTCCTCGCTCATGCCCAGACGCGTAACCATCTCGCGCGCCATCTTGGTCGCACGCCCCAGGTCGTTGCTCGCGCCCGACGTGATGTCATCGCACATGAGTTCCTCGGCAACGCGACCGCCCAAGAACACGGCAAGCTCGTCGAGCATCTCGTTCTTGGTCTTGAGGAAGTGGTCCTCCTGCGGAAGCTGCAGCGTGTAGCCCAGAGCCTGACCGCGGCTGACGATCGAGATCTTATGAACCGGATCGGAGTGCTCCAGGATGTGACCCACCAAAGCGTGACCGCTCTCGTGGTAGGCAATCGTGGTGCGCTCGGCCTCGGTCATCACGCGACCCTTTCGTTGCGGTCCGGCAATCACGCGCTCCATCGACTCTTCGACCTCGTCCATCGAGATCACGGAACGATGACGGCGAGCGGCCAGCAGCGCAGACTCATTGAGCAGGTTCGCCAAATCGGCACCAGTAAAGCCAACGGTCATCTGGGCGAGCTTCTCAAACTTAACGTCCTCGTCCATCGGCTTGTTCTCGGCATGCACGCGCAAGATCTGCTCGCGGCCCTTCACATCCGGACGGTCGACCGTAACCTGACGGTCAAAACGGCCGGGACGCAGCAATGCCGGATCCAGGATGTCAGGACGGTTGGTCGCAGCGATCAGGATGACCGACTCGCTTTCCTCAAAGCCGTCCATCTCGACCAGCAGCTGGTTGAGCGTCTGCTCGCGCTCGTCGTGACCGCCGCCCAAGCCAGCTCCGCGCTGACGTCCCACGGCGTCAATCTCATCGATGAAGATGATCGACGGGGCCTGGGACTTGGCCTCCTTAAAGAGGTCACGCACACGGCTGGCGCCGACACCTACGAACATCTCGACAAAGTCGGAACCCGAGATGCTAAAGAACGGCACGCCCGCCTCGCCGGCAACGGCCTTGGCCAGCAGCGTTTTACCGGTGCCCGGAGGGCCAACCAGCAACACGCCACGCGGGATCTTGGCGCCCAGCTTGCGATAGCGATCCGGATCGCTCAAAAAGTCACGGATCTCCTCGAGCTCCTCGACTGCCTCGTCCACGCCGGCAACGTCTTCAAACTTGACCTTGGGGCGTGTGGCCTCGTTGGTCTTGGCGTTGGTCTTGCCAAACTGCATGTTCCTGTTGTTGGCGCCCATCATCTGGCGCATAAAGTAGAACATGATGGCGATAAGGGCGATCGTCGGAAGCACACTCATCGCCAAGTCGCCCCAAAAATCGGGATCGTTGGTGTTGACGATGTACTTGGTATCGGGGTGCTCCGCCATGAGCTCGGCAAGCGAATCGGAGCCGACATAGGTCGAAGAGAAGCTCTTGAGCTCGCTCGTATCGCCCTTGTCCTTCTTCGTCTTCCAGTAATGACCCGTCACGCTTCCGTCTTGAACCGTATAGGTCAGATCTTCGACGCGATCCTGCTTGATGGCGCTGACCATCTCGCTCGTCGCGAGCTTAACGGTATTGCTGGAGCTGGCAAAGCCGGAGCCCATATTAAAGAAGGCATAGCCCAGAAGCGCGCAAGCCAAAAGAAAATACAGCCAGCCCGTACGCGTGGGCTTCTTGCCTCCGGGCATCCCCGGGATCTTAGGCTCCCGGGGAGTCTGGGAATTGTTATCGTTACGGTCGTCGGGCATCTTACGAATAAACCTCCGGTTTCAAAATGCCCAGATACGGAAGGTTGCGATAGCGCTCGGCATAGTCGAGGCCGTAGCCCACCACAAAGGCATCGGGGCAATGGGTTCCAACATACTTGGGCGTGATGGCCGAGACGCGGTCCTCAACGTCCTTCCACAGGAAGGCGGCGACCTCCAGAGAAGCGGGCTTGCGGCTCTCGAGGTTCTTCATCAGATACTTGAGCGTCAGGCCCGAGTCCAGAATGTCCTCGACGATCAGCACGTCGCGACCGCGGATGTCGATATCCAGGTCCTTAATGATACGCACGATACCCGAGGACTTCACACCGTCGCCGTAGCTCGAAACAGCCATGAAATCGATGTTGGTCGGCAGCTCGATCTTACGCATCAGGTCGCCCATAAAGACCACGGCGCCGCGCAGGACCGCAATCAGCACCAGATCCTTACCCGCGTAGTCGCGAGTAATCTGCTCGCCTAGGCGAGAGACGATACCGTCGATATCCTCCTGCGTGAACAGAACCTTCTCGATATCCGGATGTTGAGAAGCCATGACAACCCTTTCTTGTGCTTATCGCCCACACACCGCCGTATGGACGCGAACTACACATTCTAGCAGCGCACGGGGTAAATTTACCAGCCCGTGCGCCATCAGCGCGGGAATACCGTCAACGTCGCACAGAATAGCAGGCGTGGGACGCTATTCCGCATCGACCACGCGGAGCAGATATGCCACGCGCGTTGCGGCCGTGCACTTAAAACGCTCGTCCGCGCGAACTCCGGCGACCCACACCACGGCACCCCCCGGCGCCGTCCTCACCATGGGCACGCCGGCGCGCTCGGAAACGGGAATGCGAGCCTCACCTAGCAAGTCGGATACTTTCTTGCTTCGACCACTCATCCCTAACGGGCACATCACGTCTCCCGGTGCAGGACCGTCCACCCACAGGCGCGCCAATCGCGCCTCGGCAGGGATCTCGCCACGCGAGCCCGCCAGGATCCGCTCACTATCGCTGTCGGCAAAACCCAGGGCAGCCGCGTCTACCAAAGCTGTCACTTCCCCGGCAGCTGCAAGCTCACGGGCGCGGCGCACGATATCGCATCCCGGCTCAACGGCCATCGGTTCTGTGACCAGCATACGTCCCCCGCCCAACGGCAAACGACCGGGTACGGTAACCCAGTCCGCGACCAGGCCCTCGCGAGCCGCCGGCGCCTTGAACGCCAGCATGCCAAACTCAATGCGTGCGTCAATCCCCGCCGGAAGCGTGACCGAGCCGGCGCCCTCGGCAACGCAGGAAAGGACTCGCTCCACATGTCGCATCTCTGGACGAGCGTCCGGATCGATGCGCTTAATCGCCAGTCGCACGATGCGCCGCGCGATTACCACCTCGGCCGCAGCAAGGCGCCTGGCATCGAGCACCAGCGCGCCCGCCGCCTCCTTACGCAGACAGCTTCGAAACGCCTGTGCCGAAAGCTGAGACAAAAACGCGTCCTCATCGCCTAAGATCTCGCAGGCGGCGCCAATCGTCTTGCAGACGCTCGCGTTGCGCTGCGCCACCACCGGCATCACTCGATGGCGCACGTAGTTTCGCAGATACGAGATATCCTCATTGCTCTCGTCTTCACGCCACAGCTGACCATGTACCTGTAGATAGCCCACGAGCTCGCCATGAGTTAGGTCGAGCAAGGGACGCACCACGATATTCCTCCGGCGAGGAATGCTCGATAGGCCAGCGGGCCCCGAACCCTTAATCGCGTTCATCAAAAACGTTTCCGCGCGATCCGAAGACGTGTGCGCGGTGCAGATACGAGCCGCCGTTCGCGGTGCCCCCGTCTGGGCGCAGAGCTCGCGAACATACCTCCGCGCCGCGGCATAGCGCACCTCGCGGGCCGCGGCCTCAATATTGCCCGACTCCTCATCAAAATAAGCGTGCTCCACGCACAGCGGTAAACCATATTTCGCGCAAAGCTCACGCACAAAGGCCTCGTCGCCATCGGACGCCTTGCCGCGCAGATGATGGTTTACATGCAGCACATGCAGGCGCTCGCGAGCAATGGGGGCAACACCGCGTCCGTCTTGGATATCCAGCTTTGATGTGCACGCCATAAGAAGCAGTGCCGTCGAGTCCGCGCCGCCTGATACCATGAGCACGACAGGAGCTGCCTGCTGCCTCGTCCGGGTCTCATCGACTGCCCCAGGCACGGCATGGTGTCCGTAATGCTGTGATACCGTTGGCATTCGCTTCCTCCTCTATTCGTCCGCACCCATTGTATCCTTTGGAATCTTATGTCTTGCCTGCACCTTCATATCCTCGGCAGTGGCTCTAAAGGCAACTGCGCACTCATCGAGGGCCCGCAGGGGCTCATTATGGTCGATGACGGACTGTCTCGCCGCGAGACATTAAAGCGCATGGCAGAACTGGGGCTCTCGACAGACAACGTCTCGGCTCTTCTCATTACTCATGAGCATAGCGATCACATCAAGGGCCTCGATGTCTGGTGCAAGCACTGGCACGGCCCCCTCTTTGCCAGCAGGGGCACTCTTTCGAACAAAGAAAATCTTTCGCATCTGCCTGTCGAGGAATTCGATCCCGGCGACGCCCTATCCATTGCCGGCATCCACGTGCAAACCTACTCAACATCACACGATGTCATCAATCCAGTCGGTTATCGATTCGACGCCCTCGATGATTCCATCGGCTTTGCCACCGACACCGGAGAGCTATCGAGCCAAGCCATGAACACCCTCAAAGATTGTCGAGTCCTTGCGCTCGAAAGCAACCATGATGTGACCATGGTGCGCGAGGGAGAATATCCCCGCTTTCTTCAGGAGCGCATCCTGTCTGCAAGGGGACACCTCTCCAATGGCCAAGCCGCCGAAGCCGCGCGCGAACTTGTTACCGATCGCACCGAACAGCTCATTGCCATGCATATCAGCCAAGATAACAATCGTCCGAGCCTTACCGTCAAAAGCTATGCCAAAGCTCTGGCCGCAATCCTGGATGACGAGGTCGGCAGCTCCGCAACCCTTCTCCAAGGATCGCGAAAACTCTCGATACGCCCTGCGAGTCAGTATCAGCCGGCGACCATTCAATAGACTGTCCTAGACAGCAAAAGGAGCCGAGAATCGCTTCCCAGCCCCTTTTGCTGTCTTTTAATAGCGCAGAACACCAACGAAGTTAGTCGATGGAGATCTTCGTAACGTTCTTCTTCTCGACGATCTTGGGAACCGTAACGGTCAGGATGCCGTCAGCGTACTTAGCCGAGAGACCCTCGCTCGAAGCGTCCTTTAGATACACGCCACGCGTCGCGCTGTACGAGCTGAACTCCTTCTGCAGGAAGTTCTTGCCCTCGTTCTCCTCGTCTTCCTCGACATTCACGCTAATGGACAGACGGCCCTCATTGAGCTCGACATCAATATCGTCCTTGGCGACGCCGGTCAGATAGGCCTTGACCTCATAGCCGTCGCCCTTATCCTCAACGTCAACGGGAAACGCCTTGGAAGCAATCGAGTTGTTTGCAAGGTCGGTCATATCATCAAACAGATCGAACAGCGAGCTAGCAGAAGGACGAACGCCAAAAACCGAACGATAAGGAACCATGCTTGCCATGTTTACCACTCCTTTTAGGACTGCCGAGCCATCTTCTAGGTGACTGGGACTTCTTTTGACGCTCTTATATATGCCCACACAGTGCTTATATATACATCGACTATAAAGTTTTTTGAGTCCAGTACTATAAGCATATCTAAGTGTGTGTGACTCAGGTTTTAATAAGGTTAAGGTTCTTTGAACCAGAGCCTAAATAACAAGTATGTTCGCAGCTGCAAATAGCAAGGGGCTTACAATGAGCGCGTACACGTTGTTGGTAACGAGCTAAAGGGCATCATGGACGACCAAAACCAGAACAAAATGTTTATGCCGACGCAGGGGGAAGATACTTCCACGCAGCCGCCACGGTTCCATCGCCCCCACATCTCGCAAGAGCCCATTAATGATCCTGAGCCCGAGTATGTGACGAGAAATCGATATCAAACACTCGAGGATGCCCAAACGGGACGTAAACATATGGGCGTAGCCTCGGGAGACCCTGTATATCTGAAAGACGCACCATTATCTAAAAACAGCGCAGCTAGTGAGGAGCCACTGAAAGCATCCGCCGCCAATCAACATAGAGGTCCTCGACCAAAGCAAACCTTGACGCATTCGGCTCGCTATCTCGAAACGCCAAAACAGGGAAAATCAATCTTCGTTTCGTCAAGTAAACGACGCAAGCAGCATCGACTGACAATCCTGCTTTTGATCATTGTGGCCATAGCAGTTGCCCTTGTTATTCGATTTATTTTCTTTAAATAAAGGCTCAATACCAAAAACAATAAGATTGTCTAGTGTAATTGAGTCCTTTACGCCCTTAAACGCAAAAAAGGGGGAGGCCGCGAGGCCTCCCCCTTCCAAGTTCGATGACGGCTCGGTGCCGTCCACCGGTCAGCGGCGCCCTGGCCTCCCACGGGCTGACCC
>UQXC01000011.1 GCA_900544995.1 uncultured Collinsella sp.
CATATCCAGACGGCCGAAGGCGTGCCCGCCTCTCCGTACGAGCCGGCGGGCGCGACGTCGGCCGATGGCAATGCGGCGGTCGATTACCTGATCGATGCCGCGCGCACCTATGGTCCCGATCTGGTCTACGTAGCGACTGGCCCGCTCTCCAACCTGGCGCTCGCCCTGGAGCGCGATGCGGCGGCGATGATGTCCATCGGCCGCGTGGTCGTGATGGGCGGCGCCCTTACCGTGCCCGGCAACGTGAGCGCGGGCGCCGAGGCCAATATGGCGAGCGACCCCGAGGCAGCCGACGCAGTGCTGCGCTCGGGCCGTAAGCTCACCATGGTGGGTCTGGACGTGACGCATCGCGTGGTGCTCACACGCCGCGACATTGCCGGCTGGACGGGCTCGGGCACCATGGCGGGCTGCGCATTTGCGAGCATGGTCGAGCACTACATTGGCTCGTACGAGATGAACGCACCCTACCTGGGTGGTTGTGCGCTGCACGATCCGCTGGCCGTTGCCGTGGCGATCGACCCCACGCTCGTAGGTGCGCTCGGCTGCAACCTGCGTGTTGATCTGCTGGGCGAGTACCGCGGTCGCACCATCTGCGATGAGCGCCGCCTGTCCGATCCGGACAAGAGCGCGCTTGTGGCACTGACCGTGGATGCTCCGCGCTTCCTGTCCGAGTTCAAGATGCGTATGGCCCGTGTCCTTGGCTAAGTTGTCTTTTTGGACGGGGGTTTTTTGACTGGTATGATTGGTGCGACCATTCGAACCAGCTAAAAGAGCCCCGTCCCAAATTGACTACCGAGAGGATCTGCCATGGGGCGCATCGCGAGCTTTTCCGTTGACCATCTGCTGCTTGAACCCGGCGTGTATGTGAGCCGCATCGACCGCGATCCGGCGACCGGCGCCGCCGTCACCACCTTTGACCTGCGCCTGACCACACCCAATAAGGAGCCGGTCATGAACACGGCCGAGTGCCACACCATCGAGCACCTGGGCGCGACGTTCCTTCGCAATCATGCCGAGTGGTCGAGCCGCATTGTCTACTTTGGCCCCATGGGCTGCCGCACGGGCTTTTACCTGGTTGTCTTTGGCGAGCTGACGAGCGAGAAGATCTTGCCGCTCGTCCGCGAGCTGTTTGAGTTTGTCGCCGGCTTCGAGGGCGATGTCCCCGGTGCCGCTCCCGAGGAGTGCGGTAACTACCTGGACCAGAACCTCCCCATGGCCAACTGGCTCGCACGCCGTTACCTCGACCGCGACCTGGCCGATATCGACGAGAAGCACCTGCGCTATCAGCAGGCGTAAGAGCTTTATCGCCCAAAACGCGCGCATTGGGCGCCTTTTTGTTGATTGGTCGGGACGAGCGTTCAAAATCGCTCATGTATGTTCTAGAATGTTCGTATAGTCACATTTACGAACAGGAGTGAACATGCATATCTACTCTGTCAACGATCCCGAGTTCAAATCCTATGGCAACGTTTGGGATGACGTTCCGTCCGAGCTCACGTCGCCCGTGCTCGAGGCGCTCTCTGCCACGCCCATCCCCGAGGGCAGCAAGTACGTAGCAAGCGCGCCGGAGCTCGAGGGCGTCAAGGATGCCGATAAACTGGGCTTTCTCATGTTTGGCGGCCGCCCCTTCCAACTGGGCTGGTGCAACGGCCACAACACGCAGCTCAACTGCCTGGAGTATCACCGCGCCAGCGAGTTTAACCTGGGCGCCCGCGATTTTATTCTGCTTGTGGCGCATCGCTGGGAGATCGAGGACGGCAAGCTCGACACCGCGTGCGTCAAGGCGTTCCGCATGCCGGCGGGTACGGTTGTCGAGGTCTTCAACACCACGCTGCACTACACGCCGTGCATGGTCGACGAAGGCGGCTTCCAGGTGATGGTGGCGCTGCCGGCGGGCACCAACGGCCCGCGCCCCGAGGCCGCAGCCGACATGCCTGCCACCGGTGACAGCTACTGCTACTGGAAGGCCGACAAGTGGGTCCTCTGCCACGCCGACAGCCCCAAGGCGGCCGAAGGCGGCTACGTAGGCCTCATCGGCAAGAACCTCGACATCACTGTGGACTAGCGCATCGCCCCAAACCACCACAAAGGTGTCTGTCCCCTTTGCGGTGGTTTGGGGCGGGCGGATATCGGGAAGTGCCAGACGGGGGAGGCTGCCGGGCGCCTTGCCGTCTGCGGATTTTGGGACATGTGGCCCGCTTTTTGAGCCTGCCTGTCGGTACACTAAAAGCACTATGGGTACCCGCGAGCGACATATCGGCCACGCGGCCGCCCGATCCGCTCCCGTGGCGGATCCCAGGGGTGGCAGGCTCTTCGCCATGCCGCGATTCCTTGTTGGCATAACACATCAGGTGTACCGTCACCGCGTCTTCGCTATCGCCGGCGCCATCACCGCGCTGTTCCTCATGCTTTTGGCAGTCTTGCCGGCGCTGTTCGCCTTCGACCCCAAACTTTCTAACGCCGTGCCCGCCTATAGCGAGGTGTCCGAAGAGGTCGTGGATGCGCTCGTCCACTCGAGCTCTCTCCCGCTGCTTGTCGCCGCAATTATATTTTCGATCTGGGGCGTATCGGTCTATCTGCGCTGTTTGGACTATGTGTTGCGCCGCCGCCTTGTTGCCATCGCCACCATCTGCGCCCTGTGGATGATCGAGGTCATTCTCAAGTACAAGTCGTTCACGCCGTTCTATGCCACCGTGCTGTGGTACCTGTACTACGTGCCCATGACGCTCATTCCGCTGCTCTACCAGTTGTGTGGTCTGCGCCTTGCGGGCCTGGAGCAACACCGCCTGGGTCGCCGCTACTGCGCTGCGCTGTGGATTGTGGCTATCCTGCTTATCGGATTTGTGCTCACCAACGATTTTCACCAGCAGGTCTTCCGCTTTGACCGTACGAGCGACACCTGGAGCAACGACTACACGTACGGCTGGGGTTATTTCGCCGTCTTAGTGTGGACGGCCTTTAACTTCGTGGCCTTTTTTATCCTGGTTGGTCGGTCCTCGTCCTTTCGCATCCAGCGTTTCTCGGGTACGGCGGCGCTCGTACTGCTGGGCGGCGCATTCTTTGCCGTCTCATATGCGTTGCGCGTGCCCTGGGCATGGAGGCTCAACTTCTCGCTCATCTATTGCGTCTTGTGTGTGGTGACGATGGAAATCTGTCTCGATTGCGGTGTCATTCCGTCATATCACGACATCGCCGGCATCTTCGACACCTTGCCGCTCGACCTCAAAGTTCTAACGCGCGACCTGCAGGAAGTCTATGCCACGCCAGTGTCAAAGCCAATGCCGGTAGGCGTGTGCGAAGAGCTGCGAGCCCAGGAGCACGGGCATGCCCATGCCTTTGCCGTGGAGTCCAATCCCGATGTAATGTACCGAGCCTTTCCACTGCTGGGCGGATCGGCCCTGCTTGCCCAAGACGTGTCGGATCTCAACGAGCTTAACCGTGAACTGGCACACCGTCGCATGGAGCTGCAGCGTCAAAACGAGCTGCTCGCTGCCGACTACGACCTTAAGACGCACCTGGCAGATCAAGAGGCCGAGACCTTGCTGGTCCAAGACGTGGACCAGGCGCTTGCCCGCGCACTCGAAGGGGTGTACGACCTGCTGAGCTCGCTGCCGCCGTTGACCGACGAAGCGTCCTCGCACGAGCGTTATCGCATGCTGCAGCGCGCCAAGATGCTCGTCGCCTATTGCAAGCGCAAGGGATCGCTCACGTTGGCACAACACGGGGAGAGCGGTTTTGATCGCGACCGCATTCAGCTCATCGCCAACGAACTCGCAAGCGACCTGCGCACCATCGATATCGATTGCGCCTCGATTATCGCCATACGGCGCCCGATGCACGCCAGTACGGTAAGCGCCCTGTACGACTGCGTGTATGACTTTGCGTTTTTTGCCTACACTACCGACCATCCGGCGCTTATGTATCACTTGAGCGATCATGACCGATGCAGTGTCGAGCTGCGTGCCGCTCTTTTTTCCAACGATGATGCAGATCTTTCGCAGACACCTGCCGCGCAAGAGCTCGAAAGCGCTCTGCAAGAGCGCAACGTGGCATACCGCCTTGAGGGCGAGCCCGGCCAGCTGCGCATGATCGTCTTGATGCCGCGGGTGGGTGAGTGACGATGCAGATTTCGCTCATCCTTCCCCAAATCGTTGCGCTCGATGTTGTCTTTGCCCTGGCTGCGTGCCTGCAGACGATCCACGTTCCGCTCATCGCATCGCGCCGCTCGTCCTATAACCGTAAGGTGATTTGTGCCTACGAGGCGAGCCTTGTGCTTCACCTAGTTATTTCGGCGCTCATCTTATTCGCGTCGTCTGGCTCGTATCTGGTGGCGTCGCTTGACGTTTGTGCCAGGGCAATGGGCGGAGCGCTTTGGATCAATGCCGCAATCTTTGCCTACGGCGTGGTGCTTATGGTGCACTATCGTCGCCCTGTCATGCTGGCCGAACTGTTGCTCGTTGTTGCCGTTACACCGCCGGTGGTTTTTGCCATGGGCTCGGCGTGGACCGTTGTCCTTATCGCAGAGGGAGCGTTCTTCCTGTTCCGCTCCATTGCGGCGCTCTTGATGGATGTCCGCAACCGCCAGGAGGATATCACCGCGTTCTCGACGATCGAAACCATCAACGTGATTCCCGTGGGCATCCTGTATCTGGACCCGAGGGGCCGTCCGCTGCTCATGAACCGCTGCATGCGAAAAAACCTGGTGGAGCTTCATATGCCCACCGACCTAGGCGATATGAGCGGTACATGGAACGACCTGCGCAAACTCAGTATGCAAATGCCCGAAAGCAGCCAGAACCGCGTGCGGATTAATCTGGACCGCTTTGGTGAGGCGCGGGCGGTGGTCGAGGTTTCTCCCGCCGAGATTCGCTTGTTTGTGCACGATGACGTTATGGTTTCGGGCCGCCTCTTTGAGCGCATTATCGGCCTGGATGTAACAGAGTATGCGCATGCTCATGATCGCCTGGCGCAAGCCAACCACCTGCTTGAGCTTGCGGGCCAAGAGCTCCAAGCCCAGATCGAAGAAGTCAAAAAAGTTGCTGACAATGCGGCCTATCTGCGTATGCGCGCTCGCGTGCACGACGTGATCGGGCAGCGCCTGTCCATCCTCCATCGTTATCTGGAGGAGGGGCGCCTGGATGACGAGTCACTCGAGCAGATCGACCCGCTGCTGCGCTCAATCGCTGCCGATCTGCGCAGCGGGGGCGACACCGAACCGGCAGAGCAACTGGGCGATATCGTCCATGCCTTTGGCCTGGTGAGCGTGCAGATCGATGTGGAGGGCGAGCTGCCAAGCGACGCGCGTGTCGCCGCAGCCTTTCTGCAGATTATCCGCGAAGCCTCGACCAATGCCACCAAGCATGCACAGGCCCATCAGGTCCATGTGCGCCTGCGGCAGGAGACGTCGGAAGACGGTGCTGTTGCGCGGATGACCGTTTCTAACGACGGCGCGCCTGCACCCGTATCGTATCGCGAGGGAACGGGTATCCCAGGTATGAGGCATGTCGCACAGAATCTGGGCGGCAGCCTGGAAGTCCACACCGCCCCGCCCTTCACGCTTGCGGTGTCCATCCCGCTCGCCTCCAGCGCCACGGTCCAAAGGAGAAGTTCATGATCCGCGTCCTTATAGTCGAAGACCAGGCCATCCTGCGTGAGAGCCTGGCGCGCTCCGTTGGCGACCAGCCCGACATGACGGTTGTTGCCGCGATCGCCGACGCCTCGGATGCCTTGGACGTTGTGCTTAAGGAGCGTCCGGACATGATACTGATGGATGTGTGCACCGAGCACGATTCCAACGGTATCGTGGCGGCGGCGCGTATTAAAGAGGAGCTGCCCGAGTGCCGCGTCATCATCATGACGGGTATGCCCGAAATCACCTTTGTGGACCAGGCGCGCGAGGCGGGCGTCGACAGCTTTGTGTACAAGAACGTCGGTATCGACGAGCTGTTCGCCGTGATGCGCTCCACGCTGGCGGGTTACTGCACGTTTCCCAAGCCGCCCGAGAGCATCTTCTCGGGCACGGCGGCCCTCGACGATGTCGAGCTGTCGATCTTGCGCCTTGCCTGCGAGGGTAAAAGCCGCCGCGAGATCGCGGCCGAGCTGTTTATGAGCGAGGGCACCATCAAACGCCGCATCTCGGAGATTCTCAATAAGACCGGCTACGACAACATCATGCGCTTGGCCGTGCGCGCGGTAACGGAGGGCAGCATCGTTCCCAACATGGAGCGCTAGCGCTCGTTACGCATCGGCATAAAGCGGCGGGGCCGCAGGATTATCTCCTACGGCCCCGCCTGGCATGTGCGCGGATATGTCCGCCAATCCGCGGCTATCGGTGTCCGCCGTTACGCGATGGTTGCGCTGTAGGAGGCGACGTCCTCGTAGGAATCGGTCAGGTAGGCGTCGATGCCGATGGTCGTGTTGACCAGGTCGTCAAGACTGTCAAGCTCGCCGCTCGAGAACGTGAATTCCTCGGTGGCGCTGGTGCCGGGCATCAGGTTAGCCGAGAACCAGGGTTCCTTCATGGTGCCGTTGACGTTGGTCTTGCCGGAAGGAGCGTAGAAGGTCAGGTCCTTGTCGCTCTTGTTGGTGATGTTGACGACAAAACCGATGTCGCCCCACTCGTCCTTGAATTTCTCGGTGATGGTGATGGTGCACAGGTCGTCATCGGCAACGGTGACGGCGGGGGAGATTTCAATCTTCTGGACGTCGTCGTCTTCGACGGCCTCGTCGATCTCTTCTTCCTTCTCGGCCGCCTCGCGATCCTTCTTCACCGTGCCGGACAGATCCTTGTCGGACTTGGTAAAGACAAGATTGCCGTCATCCTCTTCGAGGATGAGCTTGCCGTCCTTGAGCTTCATGTCATGCGACTCGTCTTCGGCGGTGATGGTTACGGTGGTGGCGTCTTTTGCCTCCCATTTAAGGTCGACGACCTCAAAGAACATGTCGAGGACGCCCGTGCCGTCTTCGTCGAGAATCAGGACGCAGTGGACACCCCAATCCTCGAGCATCTTCATGTACTCATCGGTCAGCTCTTCGCCCTCCAGGGCTCCACCCGAGAGTTCCCAGCTGCCGACGAAGTTGGCCTTGGGGTCTTTGCCGCCGCCGCTGCAGCCCGTCAGGGCAAAGGCGAGCGCCAGGACGCATGTCAGAAATGCGAGTACGGACTTTTTGAACGTTGTCTTCATGGTGTCCTCCTTTATCGAACGAAACCCATAGAAGCAAATGCGGGGGTGGCGGACCCCCCGCCAATTACCAGATAGAGGGGCTAGGGCCTGGGCGTTCCGCAGTTGCTACAGAACTTGCCGCCGTTTTCGCTACCGCAGTTGGGGCAGAACCACTTGGCCGGTGCCGGGGCGGGTGCGGGACTGCCACACTCGGGGCAGAACTTGCCGGTGTTGGTGGCACCGCAGCTGCAGGTCCACGTGCTGGCCGCAGGTGCGGCGGTAGGAGCCGGGGCGGGTGCCGGAGCCGGCTGCGGGGCGGCCTGCTGCTGTGCCTGGCCGGCGGCGAACAGCTGGCTGGCGTTCATGCCGCCCATGCCGCCCGCCATGCCCATGCCCATAAAGCCGGCCATCGCGCCGTTGGGGTTGGCGGCTGCCGCGCGCATCGCATCGCTCTGGGCGCTGGCGATGTTGGCGGCCGCCATGGTGGGATCGCGCATGACTGCGGCCTTCTGCAGGTCCTTGATCATCTGCTCGTCTTCTTGCGAGGCGGCGATGGAGTTGACGCCAAAGCTCACAATCTCGACGCCGCGCAGGTCGCGCCAGTCAGCGGAGAGGACCTCGTTGAGCGCGCGGGCGAGCTCGGTGGTGTGACCGGGAATGGCGCTGTAACGAATGCCCATCTCCGAGATCTTGGCAAAGGCGGGCTGCAGAGCGGTGAGCAGCTCGGACTTAAGCTGGCTGTCGATCTTATCGCGCGTGTAGCTATCGGTCACGTTGCCGCACACGTTGGTGTAGAACAACAGCGGGTTGGTGATGCGGTACGAATACTCGCCGTTGCAGCGCACGGAGATGTCGACGTCCAGGCCAATGTTGTTGTCGACCACGCGGAAGGGCACGGGCGAGGCGGTGCCGTACTTGTTGCCGATGATCTCCTTGGTGTTGATGAAGTAGACGCGCTGGTCCTTGCCTGCATCGCCGCCAAAGGTAAAACGGCTGCCGATATTGGCGAACGTTTCCTTGATGGAGTCGCCCAGGTTGCCGCTAAAGACGCTCGGCTCGCTGCCAGTATCGAAGACGAACTCGCCAGGCTCCAGCGCAACCTCGATGATCTTGCCGTTTTGCACCACGAGCATGCCCTGGCCGTCGTTGACGGCGATGACGGAACCGTTGGAGATAACGTTGTCCTCGCCGCGCGTGTTGGAGCTGCGGCCACCGGTACGTTTGCTGCCCTTGCAGGCCAAGACGTCGGCAGGCATCGATTCGCAGTAGATAAATTCCTTCCACTGGTCGGCCATGACGCCGCCGGCAGCTCCCAATCCAGCTTTCAAGAGTCCCATGGTGATCTTCCTTTCTCGTCAAAGGCCGGGTGGTATTGGTTGGATTGCTTAGTCGTCCTTGTCGTCTTTCATGACAACGGTGGTCTCGGTGTGGCTGAAGGTGTCGTGCTCCTCGGTCAGGTTGAGCTCGCCACAATACTCATCGGCATGGGTTGCTTCGTTGGCCGTCTTGAGCTGGCCTACCAGCAGCACGTCTGCGATGACCACGATGATCAGCGGCGCGACGATGTTGATGAGGATGCCCTCGACATCAAAGGCGAGGTAGTCCGGATCGAAGGCGTTCTCTCCCATAAAGAGAATCTGGGAGAGGACAAATCCGATCGCAAAGAACAGCACCGAGGCGATAGCGAGCTTGGGCTTGGAGCAGGGAAGCTCGCCGACCATGCGGCCGGTTTGGCCGTTCATAGCAAACAGGTAACTCTTGCCGTTCCACGAGGTAGAGAGCATCCACACGGGGAACAGGGCATAATCGTTTTCTTCCCAGGTGTAGTCGAGCTGCTTGCTTTCGACCGTGGCGTCGTCATATTCGTCGACGACGGTCTCGCGCAGGGCCGAGATCGTACTTTCTTCCATACGACGCTCGGCGCGCGCCTTGCAGGTTTCGCAATCCTCGTCATAGCGGTTGGCGATGTAGCCGGGCATATACGCGACCGAAAACGGGCGCAGCGCGTCGTAGTCAAACGGCTCGATGGCGTCCATGTGGCCGTCGGGCATCTTGGACGATCCGTCGACGGGCACGCGCTCAAACGAGATATTGCCTTTACGGTAGACGTCGTAGTGGTCGGTGGTCGTGACGGTGCGATCGGATTCCTCGGTTACGGTCTCGTTAGTTGCGTCGAAGCACACTTCGCCGTCCACGCGGGCACCGTAGAGCCAAAACGGCACGTAAACGCCTTGGACTTCGTCGATATGGTTGCCGGTGACAAAGCTCTTGGGCAGCAGGATCTTGCCCTTGTAGTGCTTCTTGAGCGCGGTCATGACATCGTCGCGCCCGAGCTTAAACGGAATCACCAGGTCGGGTGAGAAGTCGCCCGAGAGCTGGCCGGGTGCCACGGCGGGGTTGCCGCAGTACGGACAGGTGGTGACGGCGACGGTGCCGTCCGAGATCAGTTCGGCGCCACACGACGAGCAGATATAGCCGGCGTTTTGAGCCAGCTCCTGCACGGCATCGTCGACAGCAGGCTTGGGGGCCGCGGTTGCGGCATCGGCTTTGGCATCTGCCTTGTCCTGGCGCTCGCGATAGAGAGCCTCGACTTCTTCGACTTCAAAACGCGAATCGCAGTAGTCGCAGACGAGCTTTTGCTCGGCACTGGCAAAGTGAAGGGGGCCGCCACATGCGGGGCACTGATAGTTGACGCTCTCGAAGGCCATGATCGGTCCTTTCGCTGCCGGAGGCTATGCGCCGATGGCGCCGCCGCAGTATTCGCAGCGCCCGCTGGCATCGGGAATGGTGGTTGCACCGCAGAAGGGGCAGGTGACCGCGGTCTTGGGGGCCTTAGCGGCCACGACGCTGTCGCGCGTTTCCTGACGCAGCTGCACCAGCGCGTCGCGGACCTCGGTTGCCTGGCGCTTGGCCTCGCGGTATTCGATGGAACCGCGCTGATCGATGGTGGAGTCGTTCACGCGCAGGTTGATCTCGGTAAAGTACGGCGTGTTGACGTGGATGGTCAGGTTAAAGTCGTAATCCAGGTCGTAGCGCGGCGGATTGTAGCTCTCGCGTTCGCCGTCTTTTGTCTCGCGATAGATCTCGGTGCGGTGTTCGTCAATATCCATATCGCAGCCGAGTACCTGCGAGAACTCGATGATGTCGGGATTGGCGTCGCGCCAGCGGCTCTGCGAAGTGATGATCAGCAGACCCGCGTCTTCGTCGAGCATGATGTTGGTGCGCCCGGCAGAGAGCGTGCGCGTAGGGTTGAATGAAGCCAGGCGCTCGGCATTGGCCTCGCGGTAGGCGAGTTGCTCGCGGATATCGTCCGCGGTGCTGGAGCGATAGCCGTGGAAGTAGGGAGAGAGCTTGCCGGCGCACTCTTTGCACAGGTAGCCTTCGTTTATTTTGGTCTTTCCCAAAAGCCCCAGCTCGGTACCGCAAATCGCGCATTCTTTCTTTTCGAACATCTTGTCAAAGAAGCCCATGGCTGCCTCCCATCAACAGGTAGCGTGTGTCACTTTTGATGATGGGGGAGTGCGCGATCTTTCACGATACCCAGACGGCTCAACGAGTCTCCACAACTGGGACAGATGGCCCATTTTTGACTAGTCGTTGGGGACGTTCTTAAACGACTAGTCGCTGGGCGCCACTCAATGGACGTACTTAAATGAGTGGTGGAGGCCGCGGAGCCCACGTCCGATGAACGCCTCGATGCTTTCGTCGCCACCTTTGGGCTTACAGAGCGCGAGTGCGATATTCTTGAGGTCTTGGTCGTTTCGGACCAGAGCGTTCAGGACATTGCCACAACGCTCTTCCTTTCGCGCTCCACGCTCTATCGCCACATTTCTTCGATCAACAAAAAAGCCGGTATCGCCTCGCGCGTGGCCCTTATCAACTTCTTCTGGTCCTGGACACCCAAGGACTAGCTAATCCTCCAATAAGTTGCGGTGGAATAGTCCCTAAATTAAAGTCACGGGGCTTTAAACAGGAACTATTCCACCGCAACTGCTGGGGGGATAGACTGCGGCGTCGACAACGGTGTCGACGTCGGCAGAGGCGTCGTCAGCTGGCAGGGTGTTTTCCGTCTACTTGCTACAGCAGCTCGCCGTGGCGTGCAATGTAGCGGCGCTTTGCCAGCTGAGTGAGCGCGATGTAGGCGGTGACGATGCCGACGAGCAGCGCGAAAAAGCTCGCGGGCAGCGCCATGAGGCCGAGCGCGTCGGCGATGGGGCTTGCCGGCAGCCAGGTGACGAGCGCCAGGCCCAGCACGGTAAGAACGCACAATGCGGGCGCGGCGTGGTCGCGCGGGCTCGGCAGATGCGGGGAGCGCAGCATGTGGACCACGAGTGTCTGCGACCACATGGACTCGACAAACCAGCCGCTCTGGAAGAGCGCAGCAAAGGTCGCCATACCCGCGACGTCGTCCGCGGCGGCAAGCTCGGACCAGCTTGCGTCCACGGCGGCGGGGCACACGACAAAGAAGAGCGCGGCGAAGGTCACGATGTCAAACAGCGAGCTCACGGGGCCCAGCTCGAGCATAAAGCCCTTGATGGACGCGGCGTCCCAGGCACGCGGGCGGGCAGTCCAGGCGTCATCGACGGTGTCCCACGGCAGTGCGATGCACACGATCTCGTAGACCAGCGACAGCAGTACCAGCTGCAGGGCGCTCATGGGCAAAAACGGCAAGAACAGGCTCGCGACGGTCACGGACAGCACATTGCCAAAGTTGGAGCTCACCGTGGTCTTGAGGTACTTGAGCAGGTTGCCGTAAGTGCGGCGGCCTTCGATGATGCCGCGCTCGAGCACGCCCAGGTCCTTCTGAAGCAAGATGATATCGGCGGATTCCTTGGCAATATCGACGGCCGAATCGACCGAGATACCGCAATCGCTCGCACGCATGGCGGCGGCGTCGTTGATGCCGTCGCCCATAAAGCCCACGGTGTGGCCGAGCATCTCGCGCATGACACGTACCAGGCGCGCCTTCTGCAGCGGTGAGAGCTTGGCGAAGAGGTGGGTTTTCTCGGCGCGCTCGGCAAGTTCGGCGTCATCGAGCGCATCGATCTCGGAGCCGAGCAAGACATTGCTCGCATCGATACCAATCTGCTCGCAGACGGTGGCGGCGACGCGGTCGTTGTCGCCGGTTAGGACCTTGACCGCCACGCCCTTGGCCTCGAGGGTGGCGACGGCGCCCGCGGCACTTGCTTTGGGCGGATCGAGGAAGGCCAAAAAGCCCATCAGCACCATGTCGCACTCGTCGGCGATGCCAAACTCGCCCACGCAGTGCGGATTGGTCTTCTGCGCCACAGCAATTACGCGTAAGCCCTCGGCGTTAAGTCCGGCGATCTGCTTGCGAATCTGGGCGAGCTTATCTTCGGTGAGCGGCTGGGTGATGCCATCGACTTCGACAAAGGAGCAGATCTCGAGCATCTCTTCGGCAGCGCCCTTGGTGACCATCTGGGTTTTGCCTTGGGCGTCGGCTACAACTACGCTCAGGCGACGGCGCGAGAAATCGAAGGGCACCTCGTCGACCTTGGTGTAGCGGTCGCGCAGGCTCTGGCCCAGCATGGAATCTGGGACGACGGTCGAGGGCGTCACGTCGGCACGGTCAATTACGGCCAGGTCGATAAGGTTCTTGAGGCCGGTCTGGAAGAAGCTGTTCAAAAACGCATGGCGCAGCACGCGTGTGTCCTCGTTGCCGTCGGTGTTGAGGTAGCGCTCGAGCACGATGCAGTCTTCGGTGAGGGTGCCGGTCTTGTCGCAGCACAGGACGTCCATCGCGCCGAGGTTTTGAATCGCCGGCAGCTCCTTGACGATAACCTGGCGACGGGCGAGGTCCTTGGCGCCCTGCGACAGGCTCGTGGTCACGATGACGGGAAGCATCTGCGGCGTGATGCCCACGGCCACGCTCGTGGCGAACAGCAGCGCGTCGATGACGTTGCCCTTGGTGGCGGCGTTGATGGCAAAGACGGCCGGCGCCATAACGAGCATGAGGCGTACGAGCAACATGGAGACGCTCGAGACGCCGCGGTCAAACGCGCTCTTCTCGCCGCGCCCGTTGAGCGTCTTGGCGATGCCGCCCAGGTAGGTGTCCGAGCCGGTGGCAACGACAAGCGCTATGGCGGTGCCGTTTTGCACGGAGGTGCCGGTAAAGACGATGTTCTTGCAGGCAGAGAGCGGCAATGCGGAGCCGTCGGCACCCTCGACGACAGTGACGGCGGCGGTCTTCTCGACGGCTTCGCTCTCGCCGGTGAGTGCGGACTCGATCACAAACAGGTCGCGTGCGGTGATGATGCGGGCATCGGCCGGCACCATATCGCCGGCAGAGAGGCGGATCACATCGCCGGGGACGAGCTCGTCGAAGGGGGTCTCGACGCGCTCGTCGTCACGTAGGGCGCAGCAGGTGTTGGAGACCAGGTCCTTGAGGGCTTCGGCCGCATTGCCGCTGCGGGCTTCCTGGATAAACTTCATGCCGCCCGATACCAACAGCATGATGCCGATGACGATGACCGTGGAGGGGTCGCGCTGTGGCTCGGGCACGGCGAGCACGTCGATGTAGAGCGAGACCAGCGCGAGCGCGGCGAGGATGCCGGCGAAGGGATCGATGAACGCGTCGGCGATGCGGCGGGCGAGCGTTTTGGTCGTTGCCTCGATGGTGTTGGGGCCGACGGCGTTCAGGCGATCGGTTGCCTGCTCGGCGGTGAGGCCGTTTGCCGGGGCGTCAAGCAGTACGAGGGCGTCCTCGGCACTATGGGTGGCGGCGAATATGGTGTTCTTGGACAGGCCGGTATGAGCGGCAGGGCGCGCCGTGCGGCGGCGCTTGGAGATGGCTTCGAGTACCGTGGCGGTTTTGAGCATCAGCATAGGGTCCTCCTTGTTGAAGGGAGTTAGCGTACGTGTCGTATTTGCTTCAAAAAACCTAGATGTCGCTCACGTCAAGCTCTTGAGTCCACAAAGGGTGCAGCGCGCCTTTGTGGTGGTTTTGGCGATCTGCCGGTGGCGTTTATGCGTGTGCGGAGTCCTCGCGGCGTGCCGAGGGCGACATGCAGGTTTTTCGACTAGGACTGCCTTCCATGGCACACCTCCTAAAGGTTGAGCGCAGCGCGCTTTGGGTATCTCGTACCCCTTTTTAATCCGCCCGTATTCTTGATGAGGGGGTTTGCGATGTCAACCCCATTGTTCGGAAAACCATTGCCCCCGACAAAGCCTTTACAGAATGCCGTGGCCTCAAAGCGTACCCGCATCGACGCTTCGCCTGCGCTAAACTGGAAGCACGTACGCGATTACGAGAGGAGCCCTCATGGAGGCTTACAAGCAAGAGTTCATCAAGTTCATGGTTGAGTCCGACGTTCTTAAGTTCGGCAGCATTACGCTCAAGAGCGGCCGTCAGTCCCCGTTCTTTATGAACGCCGGCGCTTATGTGACGGGCTATCAGCTCAAGAAGCTGGGCGAGTATTACGCTCAGGCCATCCACGATAACTTTGGCGATGATTTTGACGTCCTGTTTGGACCTGCCTACAAGGGTATTCCGCTGGCCGTCGTGACCGCCATTGCCTACCACGAGCTGTACGGCAAGGAGGTCAAGTACTGCTGCGACCGCAAGGAGGCCAAGGACCACGGTGCCGATAAGGGCAACCTGCTGGGCTATGAGCCGCAGGACGGCGACCGTGTGGTCATGGTCGAGGACGTCACCACCAGCGGTAAGTCCATCGACGAGACCTATCCCAAGGTTAAGGCTGCTGCCGATGTCGAGATCAAGGGCCTCATCGTGTCCCTCAACCGCATGGAGGTCGGCAAGGGCGGCGTGACCACCGCGCAGAAGGAGATCGAGGCAAAGTACGGTTTCCCCGTCGCGAGCATCGTTTCCATGGCCGAGGTCGTCGAGACCCTCTACAACCACGAGATCGACGGCAAGGTCGTCATCGATGACGAACTCAAGACGGCCATCGACGCCTACTACGAGCAGTACGGAGCTCGGGAGTAGTTACGGCGTTTTACCAAACGCCGTAACAGCTCGACGCTGCGCGGGCCGCATTTGGACAATCTGACGTTCAACTTCAAGGGCGCGACCAGAAGGTCAGCGCCCTTTCGTTTCACGTCACCTTGTCACAAATGCGACCCGCTCGCTGGCGTTGCCAAAACATCGGCGTTGCCGTGGTAGTCATTGAGGACGTTCTTAAATGACTACTTGAGTCCGGGCAGGCGGGTGTAGGGGAACGAGCGCTCTAGGAACTCGGAGCAGCGGGCGTAGTCTTTGGCGAAGTAGCTGCTGTAGAGCGAATCGAGCACGTATTGCACGGCGATGTGGCTCGCGAACTGCGTGATGCGATGCGTCATGCTCTCGTGGTCACTCACCGTGAGGTAGGCGGCAAAGCCAGGGTGAATGCGTGCGCAATGAGGCGTGCCGATAACGATGACCGGGACATGCCGACTGCTGAGGATCGGTAAGATGTCCTTGAGGTTGGGGGCAAGGCCGCTGTAGGAGATGGCGATTGCCACATGGTCGGGGCCCGAGGCGAGCGCCGTGCACACCTGGGGTTCGATATTGTCGTGGCACGTCGCTCTTTTACCGGCGGAGAACAGGCGATCGCGGAACATTCCCGCTGGATAGAGATTGTGCGAGCCCGTGTAGATGTCGACCTGTCGGGCGTTCGCGATGAGTTTGGTGGCGTGGTCGAGCTGCGTGGGGTCGAGCAGCTCCTGCGTCTCGGCCAGCGTGTTCTGGTAGAGCCCCTCCATGCGCTCCATGACCTGCGCAGGCGATACTCGGCTTATCGACCCGCGATGCAAAGGAGATGCTCATCCCACGAGCACTACCGGGAAGGGCTTGCGATTCGAGCCCTCGCCTTAGTATTTTGGCCATTTGGCACTATAATCACCATAGGCATGCGCAAAACGTTGCGCTTAATCAAGAGGAGAAAACGTATGGGTCTGTTTGACATGTTCAAGAAGAAGGCCGAGCCTGCCGCTGCTGCTCCGGCTTCCATCTCTGCTTCTGCCGGCGCCGACGTGCTGTGCTCGCCTGTCAAAGGCAAGGTCATCAAGATGGCCGACGTGCCCGATCCCGTTTTTGGTGGCGAGGTTCTGGGCAAGGGTTGCGCCGTGTGGCCCGAGGACGACCTGGTCTACGCTCCCTGCGACGGCAAGGTGACCGTCACCATGGGTCACGCCGTGGGCCTGCAGTCCGATAGCGGCATCGAGGTTCTGGTGCACGTCGGTGTCGATACCGTCAACATGAACGGCGACGGCTTCGAGGGCTTCGTCAAGGCCGACGACGTCGTGAAGGCTGGCCAGCCCATACTCAAGATCGACCGCGCCAAGATCGCCGCTGCCGGTTACAAGGACTGCGTCGTCGTGGCTGTGTCCAACACCGCCGAGTTTGCCGATGTCGAGCTCGCCGTTGAGGCTGAGTCCGCCGTCGCCGCCGGCGATGCCATCGTCAAGGTCGTCCGCAAGTAAGCTGTAACGTCCAGAGGATGTTTTAGGGTGGTTGGATTGTCCGGCCACCCTTTTTATTAGACCGGGTGCACGCGTTTATTGTACGTTGGGCAAGTCTACAGACCGTTCGGATACTAAAACGAACCGACCGCGCCTTCGTACTGCCGAGGGTGTTCATAAGTGGATACTATGGGCTTACCTTATTACAACGTGCGCCGTGTCCGGGAAGCGCGGTGCCGCTCATTGGGAGGAACAACATGAAAAAGAAGCTGCTGCTTGCGCCCCTCATGGCCGTCTTGGTTGCGTGCGTGGTCCTGCTTTCCGGCTGCGGAGGCCCTTCGGTCGAGGAGCTCATCACCAAGGACCTTACGACTCAGTTTGATGAGGTTAAGAATGGCGGAGACGATTTCCTCGCCGGTCTGGAAGAGGCTTCGGGCGACGAGTTCGAGCAGCTGGGCATCGATCCCAAGGAGTATGCCAAGAGCTATCTCGAGGGCTTTGACTACAAGATCGGCGACGTGACGGTCGACGAGGACAAGGGCACCGCAACTGCCGAGGTCACCATTACCTGCAAGTCAATGAACCAGATCGTTGAGGATTTTGCCACCCAGTATCAGGAGAAGGTCGCCGCGCTCGATTCGATGCCTTCCGATGACGAGTTGTACAAGATGGCCGGTCAGGTTATGGTCGATGTGACCAAGGCTGCTAAGACCAAGGACACCACGGTCACCTTCAAGTACACCGCCAATGACGACGGCGAGTGGTCTGCTGACGATTCCGCAACCAACGAGATGATGAATGCGATGATGAACTAGGGGGTTACGCGGTTCTACGAACCGCGTAACCAGTTGACGCTGCGCGCCGTCCAGGACGATAATTTGTCATTCAAAGGGCGAGGCATGACAAGAAGGTCTATGCCTCGCCCTTTTCATGCCAACTTGTTCGTCCTGGACGTCGCTCGCTGTCCGTCCTCTACCTGCGACGTTGCCATGGTAGTCATTGGGGCGGCACTTGGGGACGCTCCTTTTCTGCCGACAGTTGGAGACACTCCTTGGCGCATATGAACCTGTCCCCTTTGTCCAACGTTGCATCGAGTGCTCGGGAAAATGTGGCCCGGTTTTTGGCCGAATTCCGGGTCGCGGTTTCCGGATGGGGTGGGTTGCGGAAAGTGCGACCCGGAATAATGCTCTGAAACGGGATGCACTTTCCGCGTGACAGAATCGATGCGGTTGCGTTGTGCAGCGCTGGCGTTACTCGCCCAGAATCAGCGCCGCGAGCTCTGTTTGGGTGTCCACCACGTAGTCGGCGCCGGCTGCTTCGAGCTCTGCGCGGCCGCGGAAGCCCCAGCTAACGCCCGCGCTCTTGAGGCCGGCATTGTGACCGGTCAGCACGTCGACATTGGAATCGCCCACATAGAGCGTGGTTGCCGGGTCGGCGCCCAGCTCCTCCATCACATGCAGCGTGACGGGCGCTTCGGGCTTGGGCGGAAAAGCATCGACACGGCCCTGGACCAGCGCAAAGCGGTCGGGACCAAAGTACTTCTCGATAAGCGGAGCTGCCGAGACGTGGTCCTTGTTGGTGAGCACGGCAAGCTGTACACCCGCGGCGCGCAGGCGGTCGAGCATCTCGATTGTGCCAGCATAGGGGGCGGTGTGGTCCTCCTTGTGCTCGCCGTAATAGGCCCTAAACTCGGCAAGCGTCTGCTCGAAGGCGCGCCCGTCGCCCGCATACTCGGCGGGCATAAAGCGCTCGACCAGCTTGAGCATGCCGTTTCCCACTTTGTAGCGGTATTCGTCCACGGCAAACGTGGACCAGCCGTGCATCTCGCAGGTATGGTTACCGGCGGCCGCCAGGTCCTCGAGCGTGTTGAGGAGAGTGCCGTCGAGGTCGAAAATCACATGGGAAAACGCTACCGCCATGGGTGCTCCTGCCGTTTGAGTAATAAAACGCACTCCATGATACTGGGCCTGCGTATCGGGCACGTTTGGAATCTGAATATCTTTGCCGGTCTTGAACCGCGTTGCGCTAGCCGCGAGCCTTTGCCGTTAGCAAATCCTTGGCAGCTGTTCTCCCACGAGCATGTCGAGGATGCGGGTCGAGCCCCAGCCGGTGCGTATGCGCACGGCGGGTCGAGCGTCCGATCCAGGCGGCAGCACGCGCCCGATAATCGCGGCGTTCTCGCCGTAGCGGGCGGCACGCATGGCGGCTAGAGCCGCATCGGCCTGCTCGGCCGGCACCACGGCGACCATCTTGCCCTCGTTTGCCACCTGCAGCACGTCATAGCCGAGCATCTCGCAAGCCGCCCGCACATCGGGACGCACGGGCACGGCGCCCTCATCGACCTCCATGGCAACGCCGCTGGCCTGCGCAAACTCATTGAGTGTGGATGCAAGGCCGCCGCGCGTGGGGTCGCGGAAACAGCGCGTGTCGGGGGCTGCGGCCAGAACGTCGGCTATCAGGTGGTTGAGCGGCGCGGCATCGCTTTGGATGTTGCTCGAAAACGCCAAGCCCTCGCGTTGGCTCATGATGGCGATGCCGTGGTCGCCGAGTGTGCCCGACACCAGGATGACATCGCCAGGCTGGCAGTTTGCGCCACTGAGCGCCACACCCGCGGGCACTTCGCCCACGCCGGCGGTATTGATGTAGACGCCGTCGGCCCCGCCGCGCTCAACCACTTTGGTGTCGCCGGTGATGATCGCTACGCCCGCCTCGCGCGCCGTCTCGGCCATGGTTTGCACGATCTGACGCAGCTTGTCCATGGGATAACCCTCTTCGAGGATGAAGCCGCACGACAGGTAGCGCACATTGGCACCCGAGGTCGCGACATCGTTGACGGTTCCGCACACGGCGAGTCGGCCGATGTTGCCGCCGGGGAAGAACTGCGGCGTCACCACAAAGCTGTCGGTCGACATGGCGATGCGCCCGCTCGCGGGCAGTGCGGCGACGCCGGCATCGTTGCCCTCGAGCAGCTCGGGCGACCCAAAGGCATCCAAAAAGACCTCGTCGATGATGCGTTTCATCATCTGGCCGCCGGAGCCGTGACCCAGCAGGACGGTGCTATCGGTAACGCTATGGGACATATCGAAAACTCCAATCGTGGGTGGTGCCAGTGTGCGGGTGCGTCCGGGCTAGTTACGGTATCTAAAGTACGCCGCGCAGCTGCCCTCGGAGCTCACCATGCAGGGGCCGACGGGATGCTCGGGTGTACAAGCGTGGCCGAACAGAGGGCAGTCGCTCGGCGTAATGGCTCCGCGCAACACGTCGCCGCAGCGGCATCCGCGTGGCTCGACCGTCGGCTCGATGGGCACGTCAAAGCGGGTGCGGGCATCAAAGCGCGAGAATTCGGGACGAATGGCGAGTCCCGAGGCCGCAATCGGCCCCAGCCCGCGCCATGTGGTATCGCACGGCTCAAATACCTGCTCGACCAGCTGGCGCGCCACGGGATTGCCGTCGGCATTGACGCCGCGACGGTAGGCGTTGTCAATTGCGGGCTGCCCTTCAACGACCATCTGGACCAGCATGCAGATGCCCTGCAGAATATCGACCGGCTCAAATCCCGTGACCACGCCGGGGGTCTCGAACTCGTCGATTAAAAACCCAAAGGGTGCCAGGCCTGTGATGGTAGCGACGTGGCCCGGCAGGATAAAGCCGTCGATAGTGGTCTCGGGATCGTTGGCGATGGCGCGCAGCGCCGGCGGCGTGGTCTTGTGAGCACAGTAGACCGAGAAGTTCTGGAGCCCGCGCGCGTCGGCCTCCAGGATAGCGGCGGCAATGGTGGGCGTTGTGGTCTCAAAGCCCACACCCATAAAGATGACCGGGCGTTCGGGATTTTGCTCGGCAATGTCGAGTGCGTCGAGCGGAGAGTAGACGATGCGGATGTCGCGCCCCGCCGCCTTTTGCGCGGCGAGCGAGGTGGACGATCCGGGCACGCGCATCATGTCGCCAAAGGTGGTGATGATGGCGCCGTCCATGTTGGAAAGCGCGATTGCGTGATCGATGTCGCGGTTGGCGGTGACGCAAACGGGGCACCCCGGGCCGCTTAGCAGTTTGAGTCCCGTCGGCATAATGGAGCGAAAGCCATAGCGGCCAATGCTCACGGTATGCGTACCGCAGACTTCCATAAGGTTGATGGTGCGGTCGCCGACAAGTTCACGGATGCGTTCGATGAGCTCGCGGGCCAGCTTGGAATCGCGAAATGCCGAAAAGTCGATACCGGAGCGAGCCGGCTGTCCGGCCACCACTAGTATGCCTCGGCCGGGTTGCTGGCCAGTTGGTCTTCATCGACCAGTTCGGTCATGGTGTTGACCAGGTCGAGTGTCTCCTGCGCTTCCTGCTCGTCGACGATCTGGATGCCAAATCCAGCGTGCACCAGAATATAGTCGCCTACTTGCGCCGTCGGCACGAGTCGTAGCGACACCGGACGCTCGATGCCCATCATGTCGACGGTGGCCTTGAGGTCGTCGTCGCGTTTGACTACTTTGCCGGGAACGGCAAGGCACATATTGTTCCCCTTTTATACGCTTTGCGCTGGATAGGCGCTTGATAATCCATTGCTTGATGGTAGCGCTCGCGGGGTTCGCGGGCAAACGCGTTACGCCCGTGAGACAGTTGGCGCGGTGACGGGCGAGATCGGGCTACAGCGATGCGATCTGCGCGAGGTGGGCGCGCGCGATCGCCGCCTGGCCGTAGGCGATGCAGCCGTCGTTGACGGGCACGGAGTGGGGAACCAAGACAGTGAGACCCCTGCTTTTAAGCTCGCGTGTGAGGAGCTGGAGCAAAAGTCGGTTCATGAACACACCGCCCGAGAGCGCGACGGTGTCGAGGCCTTCACGAGTGCAGATCTCGCTTGCGATGCGGGCCGACACACGTGCGATGGTGACGTGGAAGTCGAGCGCGAGCCTGTCGGCCGCAGCGCCGGCCCTGATTTCCTCCAAAAGCGCCTCAAAAAGCGGTTTGGAGTTCAGAACATGGCAGTCGTCTGGACGGGATGATTCGGTTACGGAAAAGCTGGCCATATTGCCGGTGGGACAGGTACTTTCGCTGCCGAGCGCGCGCCAGGCGGCTGCTTCAAGCTCGATGGCGGGTTCACCCTCGTAGGTTGCCTGGTCGCAAATGCCCAGGATCGCGGCTGCGGCATCAAACAAGCGACCCATACTGCTGGTGCGCGGGCTGTTGATGCCACGTTCGATCATCGTTGCCGTCACGCTACGCGTTTGCTCGTCAAGGCTGTCCAAGAGCCCCGCGGCTCCCGGGTGTTCAAGCAGGTCGAGCTCACTGAGCAGGGCAAAGGCGTTGCGGCGGGCGTCGCGCACGGAGGCCGCCCCGCCGGGGAGCGCCCAGGTGCGCAAATGCGCGGCGCGCTCAAAGCCGTCAAGGCTGGCAACAAGAAACTCGCCGCCCCAAATGGTCCCATCGGTGCCGGCGCCGGTGCCGTCAAAGGCGATGCCAAGGACGCGCGCGTCGGTTGTAAGCTGGCCCGCGGCGATAGCCTCGGCCATTGCGCTCGCGATATGCGCATGATGGTGCTGCACCTCGACGAGCGGCAGATTGCATTTTCGCGCCTGCTCGCGCGCCCACTGGCTCGATAGATAGCTGGGGTGTACATCGCAGGCCAAGGCGGCGGGCGCTAAGTCAAAGAGACCTTCCAAGCGCGTGCGCGCGGCGTTCCAGGCATCGAAGGTCTCGCCGTTTTCAACATCGCCGATATGCTGCGACACAAAACAGGTCGCCTCGCCGTTCGTCCCTTCACGCGTGAGCGCAATCGTGGCCTTTTGTTGTGGCCCGCAGGCGAGCACGCAGGACGGAGCGCTGTCGAGCGCCGGCAACGGCAGCGGCTGGGGTGCATATCCGCGAGCGCGGCGAACGGGCATAACGGCGCCGTCGACCACACGTACCACAGAGTCGTCGTAGCGCGACAGAATCGCGCGGTCGTTACCGAGCAACGCGTCGGCGATGCCGGCGGCAACGAGGTGTTCCCAGGCAAGGTCGTCGTCGGTCTCGATGGGTTCTTCGCTCAGGTTTCCGCTGGTCATGACGAGCGCGTGCATACCGCGGGCTTCTGCCGCGGCAAGCAACAGATGCTGAAGCGGGGTGTAGGGGAGCATAACACCGAGCTCGGGAAGGTCGTGCGCGACGGACGGCGCGAGCGCGAGGGCGTCGGGGGAGCCGTCGCTCTCGCAAACAGCACGTCGGCGCAGCAGCACAATGGGGCGAATGCTGCCGGCCAGCAAGCCGCGCTCAACGTCGTTGACATGGCACAGGCGTTCAACGTCGGCAAGGTCGCGCACCATAACGGCAAGCGGCTTGTTGCTGCGACGTTTGCGGCGGCGAAGCTCGGCTACCGTCCGCTCGTTGGAGGCGTCGCATGCCAAGTGAAATCCGCCCAGACCCTTGATGGCGACGATACCGCCGTTAGCCAGCATCTCAACACAGCGGTCGATAATGGCGTCGCTGGTCTCACGCGTGGTGCCGACGGCCGGCGACGCGGCGGCTTCGCCCGGCTCATTGCCCACGTCCGCCTCGCGCCACGTAATATGCGGCCCGCAATCAAAGCAGGCATCGGGCTGCGCGTGAAAACGCCGGTCGAGTGGGTCGGCATACTCCGCGGCGCACTCGGGGCACATGGGAAAACAATCCATCGACGTGGCGGCTCGGTCATAGGGCAGCGATCGGATGATGGTAAAGCGTGGGCCGCAGTTAGTGCAGTTGATAAAGGGGTAGTGATAGCGTCGGTCGGCGGGATCGAACAGTTCGCGCAGGCAATCGTCGCAGGTGGCGATATCGGGCGAGACGAGCGTCGTGTGCGCGGTCTGGTCCTGCGATGCTACGATGCGAAAACCCTGTTCATTGGCGGCATCCCAACCGTTGGCTGCCAAGCCCACAACCTCGACATGCTCTACGCGGGCTGCCGCAGGCGCATGCTCAGAAAGCGCGGCGACAAAAGTATCGAGCGCATCGGCCGGAGCGTGCGCCTCGATGTGCACGCCGTCGCCCGCATTGAGCACCCAGCCGCAAATGCCATGCGCCATGGCCTCGCGATACACAAACGGTCGCATGCCAACGCCCTGCACAATGCCCGTCACATGAATATGCACATGCCGCATGCGACACCCCTCATCAAAACCGATCAAAAAGGGACAGGTTTGTTTTGGTAGGTAAAACTTCTAAACCTGCCAAAACAAACCTGTCCCTTTTTGGCAGGTGCGCTGCGGGAAATCCCGCTATAGCCCCAGGCTTTGCTTGGTGGCGGCGCAGGTGAGCTCGCCGTGCTTAACGCCGCGCAGGCCCAGCAGACGGTCGGCCAGTTCGTAGACGCGCTCGCCGCGACCCTTGAGCGCCAGAATCTCCAGACAGTTGTGGTGATCCAGATGCACGTGCATGGTCGATACGATCTCGTCGGTGTAGTCGTGCTGCACTTCGTCCAGACGGCGCGTCAGGTCGCCGGTATGGTGGTCGTAGATCATGGTGAGCGATCCGATAACGTGCTCATCGGGCGTGCGCATCTGCTCTTTGGCGATTGAGGCACGAATCAAATCGCGCACTGCCTCGGAGCGGTTGGCCACGTCGCCGCGGCGTGCGATTTGCTCGTCAAAGCGGCGCAGTAGGTCATCGGGCGCGGTGACCGAAAAACGGACCAGCTCGGAGCCGCCGCCGCAACGGCAGCTCGCCTCGTCGCCCGTGCCGCTGCGGTGGTCGTGCCCGCAGCCGTGCGCGTGTTCGTGTTCGGACACCTTACACCAGCTTTACGGAGCCGACGGAGTTGTGGTCGGCCTCGATGGCTTCCTCGTAGCCCTCGAGCGCGTCATGCGCCTCGTGCAGTGCGGCCATGGCAGCTTCGAGCTTGGCGCCAATGCGCTCCATGTCAAAATTCTCGGTCGCATGCAGCAGCTGATGGCTCCACTCGTGGGCAAGCTCGATGGTGTCGTCGACCTGCTTGACGCTCATGGCAAGCTGGCTCATGTTCATTCCGACGTCATGCATGGGAGATCTCCTTATGTTCGGGGCAATCCAGTGGTTCAGATTCTACTACGCCCGCGCGGGGCGCTACCGCATAAGAAAACGGGTGCGAGTCTGTGCGACCCGCACCCGTTCACTGGGGGCTGTTTGTGACTACCATACTATCCGTGGTCGCACGCGGTGCACCCAGAAGTCCGGCGAGTGGTGCAAAAGCGCTCATGGACGGCGGCTGGACGCCAAAATGTAACCAGCGTATTACAGGTGCTTCTCCAGCAATGCCTGCAGCCTTGCCTTGGGCAGCGCGCCGACCGAGCGGTCAATTTCCTCGCCGTTCTTAAAGACAATCAGCGTGGGGATGCTCATGACGCCATATTTCATTGCCAGGTCTTGGTTGTCGTCGACGTTGCACTTGGCAACGGCAAGCTTGCCAGCCAGCTCGTCTGCCACCTCGTCAACGATGGGCGAGAGCGATCGGCAGGGCCCGCACCAGGGCGCCCAAAAATCGACCAGCACGGGCAGGTTGTCGCTCACGACGGAATCGAAGTTCTCGGGGGTAATCTGCTTAATGTCAGCCATAGTGACCTCCATAATGCGACGCGGCTCAGCCGCGTAAAACTCAGTACGACCGTGCTTATACCCAGTGGCCCGCAAAGCAACCACTCGCGGACGGCTCTTTTATATAATGGTGGGCACGCAAACGATTGGAGAGCGCATGCCCACGTCACAAAGCCAGAAAAAAGAAGCCATCGCCCAAGCGGCCGAGCAGGAGCTTGCATCGCTTGCGGCCCGTGGCGTGCGTATCGCGGGCAACGCGTGCTCGCCGATCGTACTGGTCAAAGGTGATTTGGATGATGCCGAGCGCTCGGGCGGCGAACTTGCCGCCGGCGCGGATGGTGCCGCATTGCGCAAGGCGCTCGGGGCCATCGGCTACGCGCCCGAAGATTTTTGTGTGCTGGCGAGTGTTGCCGGCGTGGGCGACGGGGCGGTCGCGGTGGGCCACGCCCTGCCGTGCGACCTGTTCCGCGAGGCGCTTGAGGCCTTGGACCCCGAGGCGGTGCTGCTGCTCGATAACAGCGCGGCCGATGTCATGCGCGAAACCTACGCCGACATGCTCGTGGCGATTGATGACTTCGACACCGCCATGCTCAAGCCCGGTCTGATCGCCCATGTGCAGGGCCGCCGCGTGCTCGCGCTCGATGGCTTTGAGGCGGCGCTGACCGACAAAGCGGCCAAGCAGCGCATGTGGGCCTATATCAAGCAGCTGACCCCGGCGGCTGCTCCACTGTAGCGGATTGGCGCCGGCGAGCGATTGCCTGGCGGGCATGCCGTCGACCATGCGCGGCGGCCGTCCAAAGATGCCTCCTACGCTATCGAGAGCTCGGCTATCCTCAGTTTGCCAGTTCGAAAATGGGCCTACCGCATGATCGAATCTTTATTTCAACTTTACACCTAGGTTTACAGCTGTCTTGTCAGCTGTAAACCTAGGTGTCATACTAAAGCCCCAAGATTCGCCAAAAGAGAGGGGCCTTGATGGCACAGAGCGCGAACATGGATGCATCGGAGCTTGCACGCGACATTGCGGCCGGCCTGGCATCGGCAACGACGGCAACGGAGCGCGCGGCATTGGTGCCCGCAGAGCTCGTCGAGGCCATTCAACAACTTAAAACCAAACGCGACGCGGTGATCCTGGCACACTATTACGTGGCACCCGAGGTCCAGGCTGTGGCCGATTACGTCGGCGACAGCTTCTACCTGGCAAAGCTCGCCAAGAGCCTGCCGCAGCAGGCTATCGTGCTGTGCGGCGTGGAGTTTATGGGCGAGAGCGCCAAGCTGCTCAACCCCACCAAGACCGTGCTGCTGCCCGAGCCGGGCGCGGACTGCCCCATGGCGCACATGGTCAAGCGCGAGACGGTCGACGCCGCCCGCGCCGAGTACGGCGACGACCTGGCTGTCGTCTGCTACGTCAACTCGACGGTCGAGATCAAGAGCTGGAGTGATGTGTGCGTCACCAGCTCCAACGCTGTCAAGATCGTGTCCGAGCTGCCGCAGCAGCACGTCCTGTTCATTCCCGACCAAAACCTCGGTCGCTTCGTAGCCGAGCAGGTGCCGCAAAAGCATGTCCTGCTTAACAAGGGCTACTGCCCGCGCCACCACATCATCACCGTCGAGCAGATCGTCGATGCGCAGGAGGCACATCCCGACGCGCTCGTACTGGCGCACCCCGAGTGCAAGGCCGACGTGTTGGCCGAGGCCGACTACATCGGCTCCACCGCCGGCATCATCAAGTATGCCGAGGAGTCGGACGCCAGCGAGTTCATCATCGTGACGGTCCGCGGCGTGCTCTACGAGCTCGAGCGCCGCTGCCAGGGCACCGGCAAAAAGTTCTACTTCCCCGCGGTGCAGCCCACCTGCGTCAACATGGATCTCATCACGCTCGAAAAGCTCGTGCGCTGCCTGGAGACGGGAGAGGGCGAGGTGCAGATTGGCGTGTCGGACGAGGCCGCCGACCAGGCTAAGCTCACACTCGACCGCATGCTCGAGTACGCGGCGCGCTAAGCCAATATGACATGAGGGACCATCCCTTATGCCACATTACAAGGGAGAGGATTCCTGTGGAAACTAAGCAATACCCCGACATGGAGTGCGATGTCGTCATTGCCGGCTGCGGCGTGGCGGGCCTGTATGCGGCTCTCAATCTGCCGACGAGCACGCGCGTGATCATGCTCTCCAAGGGTGCGGTCGACGAGTGCGATTCGATGCTCGCGCAGGGCGGCATCTGCGTGCTGCCCGAGGGCTCGGACTACGATGCCTTCTTTGAGGACACCATGCACGCCGGTCACTACGAGAACCGCCGCGAGAGCGTAGACATCATGATCCGCTCGAGCCGCTCGGTCATCAACGACCTGCTGGCGATGGGCGTGGACTTTGAGCGCAAGGCCGATGGCGGCCTCGACTTTACCCGCGAGGGCGCGCATAGCCGCCCGCGCATCGCCTTCCATGCCGACATTACGGGCAAGGAGATCACGACCAAGCTGCTCCAGGCTGTCCGCAAGCTGGACAACGTGCAGATTCTTGAGCACGTGGCCATGACTGACATCCTGACGGCCGAGCGCGATGGAGCTACGGTGTGTACTGGTGTCGTCGCTGTTGCCGTGGACGAGGGCGATTCGGTCCGCCCCGCCGACGAGCTGGCACATGCCGCCGAGGGCGTGCATACCGGCGAGCCGTTTGAGATTCATGCTCGCCATACGCTGTGGGCGACGGGTGGCATCGGCGGCGTGTACGATCACTCCACCAACTTCCCGCAGCTCACCGGCGACGCCTGCTACATCGCGCAGGAGCACGGCATTACGATGGAACATCTGGACTACGTGCAGATTCACCCCACGGGATTGTTCTCGCCGCAGCCGGGCCGCGCCTTCCTGATCAGCGAGAGCTGCCGCGGTGAGGGCGCGATTCTGCTCAACGCCGCCGGCGAGCGCTTTACCGACGAGCTGCAGCCGCGCGACGTGGTCGCCGCCGCTATTCGCGAGCAGATGAAGCAGGACGGCACCGAGCACGAGTGGCTGAGCTTTGCCCCCGTCGAGCGCGACGTGGTGACCGGGCACTTCGCCAACATCCGCGCGCGCTGCCTGGAGGACGGTCGCGACATCCTGGATGAGCCCATCCCCGTCACGCCCACGCAGCACTACTTTATGGGCGGCGTGTGGGTCGACAAGGACGGCCGCACATCGATGCCTGAGCTCTACGCCGCCGGCGAGACGGCCTGCAACGGCGTTCACGGCAAGAATCGTCTAGCTTCCAACAGCCTGCTCGAGTCCCTAGTCTGGGGTCGCCGCGCCGCTTGGCGTATGCGCACCGGCGAGTCGCTGGCCGTGGAGCAGGCGGGCGAGCCCGCGCTCGATGGCCGTCATCGCGCCCTGAGCGCCGACACCCTGGCAATCGATGATTTGGCCCGTGCCGCCGGCACGCAGGCCGTGGAGGAGTAGACCATGAATCCCATTACCATGAAGCTTGTCGTCGATGATCTGATTTTGCAGGCCCTGCGCGAGGACATTACCTTTGAGGACGTGAGCACGGCGAGTGTGTGCCCCACGGCGCGCCCCGCCACGGTGGAGCTCATCGCCAAGGCCGACGGCATCATCGCCGGCCTGGATGTGTTCGCTCGCACCTTTGAGCTGCTGGATTCGCAGAGCTCGGTGCTGTTTGATGTCGTCGACGGTGACGAGGTGCACGCCGGCGACCACGTGGGCCAGGTGCGCGGCGACGCGCGCGTGCTGCTTTCGGGCGAGCGCGTGGCGCTCAACTATCTGCAGCGTATGAGCGGTATCGCCACCTACACGCACAACATGGCGGCGGCGCTCGAGGGTACCAAGACCGTGCTTGTCGACACGCGCAAGACCACGCCGGGCATGCGCGTCTTCGAGAAGGCCGCGGTCGAGATCGGTGGCGGCAGCAACCACCGCTACAACCTGTCGACGGCTGTCATGCTCAAGGACAACCATATCGACGCCGCCGGTGGTGTGACGCGCGCGATCGAGATGGCACGCGCCCACGCATCGTTTACCACGACGGTCGAGATCGAGTGCGAGAACCTGGACATGGTGCGCGAGGCCGTGGAGGCCGGTGCCGACATCATCATGCTCGACAACATGACCCACGATGACATGGCTGCTGCGATTGAGCTTATCGCCGGTCGTGCCAGGACCGAGTGCTCGGGCAATGTGGATGCCAGCAATATCCGCGCCCTGGCCGATCTGGGCGTCGACTTTATTAGCTCGGGCGCGCTGACACACTCCGCCCCGATCCTCGACCTCTCGCTTAAGCACCTGCGTCTGCTGGACGGTAAATAATGAACGCCCGCGAGCGTCGCCGTGCCATCATGGACGTGCTCGAGGTGGCCAAGGAGCCCGTTTCGGGCAGCGCACTTGCCCGCGAGGTTGGCGTGAGCCGTCAGATCGTGGTTCAGGATATTGCCCTGCTGCGTGCCGATGGGCACGATGTCGTGGCAACCAACCGCGGTTATGTGCTGCAGGAGGCCCCCAGCAGCCCCGCCGTGCCCACGCGCTTGGTCAAGGTTCGCCACAGCGTGGAGCAGGCAGGCGATGAGCTCACGAGCATCGTCGACGCCGGCGGCGCCGTGCTCAACGTGATCGTCAATCACCGCGTGTACGGTAAGATCACGGCCGACCTGGACATTCGCAATCGTCGAGATGTTGAGCGCTACCTGCACGATATCGAGAGCGGCAAGAGCTTTCCGCTCCTAACGGTGACGAGCGGCTATCACTTCCATCGCATTGCGGCGGAGGATGAGCAAACCCTCGACGAGATCGAGGCCATGCTCAAGGAAAAAGGCTACCTTGCCGATTTAATGCCCTATGAGGATGATTTGTCCTAGTAACGAATGCAAAAGGAGGCCTCCGCGGCGATGCGGAGGCCTCCTTTTTGTGCACGGTGTACTTTTGAGTGTGCAAGTGGGGGAGCTGTTACTCCTCGACGATCTCGGTGATCGCGCCGGCGGGGCAAGCGTCCTGGCAAGCGCCACAGGCGACGCAGGAGTCCTCGTCAGCGACGGTAGCGACGTCCTGGAGCTCCAGAACGCCAGCGGGGCAGGAGTCGACGCAAACGCCACAAGCGATGCACTCGTCGGCATCAATTACGGGATGAGCCATGGTAGTTTCCTCTCTGTTGACCGACGCTACAGGCGATGCGCGCCGGTTTGATTCGGGCAAAAACATACCACGGGAGCGACCGTTTGCAATACCCTCTGGCCGGCATCTTCATACCGTTCGCCGAGTATGCCAAGGTTTACTAAAAAACGCGCAGGTGGGGCCGTTGAGCTGCATAAATGTTAGCTAAAGGTGACTTGAAATATAGGGCGATTGAGCGTGCTTGCGGAAACCGCATCCCATTATTTTGTCGAAAAACGGGTTGCAGTTTCCGGTTAGGCCCGCTAGCGGAAAATGCGAGCCGGTATCAGCTCTCAAAACGGGATACGGTTTCCGGTTGAGCCTTCAGACGGAAACTGCGACCCGGAATCCACGCTCAAACCGGGATGAGCTTTCCGCAAGACGGCCCCCAGGCACCCCCGGACGCAAACCTCAGCCATCTCTACATAGATCTCGATAGATTTGCCGAGAACTCAAACAGTGCGTCTACCTGCGCATTTAAGAACCTAAACTCTCAGCAATAAGAAATCTTATATGAATTGACTTAGATTTTGTATATTCCGGCCCATAAGGGGATACACTACATCCTGAAAGACAAGCCGAAGCGCCGCGCGACAGATCGTCGAGGCGGCGCGAACGCAAAAGAGAGAGGGAATTTCTAATGAGTAAGATTCTTGGTATCGACCTTGGTACTACTAACTCCGCTATGGCCGTCCTCGAGGGCGGTTCTCCGACCATTATCGTGAACGCCGAGGGCGACCGCACCACCCCGTCCGTCGTGGGCTTCCGTGCCGACGGCGACCGCGTCGTGGGTAAGGCCGCTAAGAACCAGGCTGTCACCAACCCCAAGAACACCGTGTTCTCCATCAAGCGCTTCATGGGCCGCAAGTACTCCGAGTGCACCTCCGAGATCAAGACCGTGCCGTATGAGGTCAAGGAGGGCCAGGGTGGCCGTGCCGTCGTCGACATCGAGGGCAAGGATTACACCGCCGAGCAGGTGAGCGCCATGACGCTCGCGAAGATGAAGGCCGACGCCGAGAAGTATCTGGGCGAGACCGTCACCGACGCCGTCATCACCGTCCCGGCCTACTTCAACGACGCCCAGCGTCAGGCCACCAAGGACGCCGGCAAGATCGCTGGCCTCAACGTCAAGCGTATCGTCAACGAGCCGACCGCTGCTGCTCTTGCCTATGGCCTGGACAAGCAGGGCACCGACCAGCGCATCCTGGTCTTCGACCTGGGCGGCGGCACCTTCGACGTCTCCATCCTCGACCTCGCCGACGGCGTGTTTGAGGTTCTGTCCACCTCGGGCGATAACCACCTGGGCGGCGACGACTGGGATCAGCGCGTCATCGATTGGATGGCCGATAAGTTCCAGCAGGAGAACGGTGTCGACCTGCGTCAGGACCCCATGGCCCTGCAGCGTCTGAAGGAGGCCGCCGAGAACGCCAAGAAGGAGCTCTCCGCCGCCCAGCAGACCACCATCAACCTGCCGTTCATTACCATGAACCAGTCCGGCCCGCTGCACCTCAACTACACGCTGACCCGCGCCGAGTTCGAGAAGATCACCCGCGACCTGCTCGAGCGCTGCAAGCAGCCTGTCACCAACGCCCTGCGCGACGCTAAGCTCAAGCTCTCCGATTTGACCGAGGTCATCCTCGTCGGCGGCTCCACCCGTATGCCCGCTGTCCAGGAGCTCGTCAAGACCATGACCGGCAAGCAGCCCAACATGTCCGTGAACCCCGACGAGGTCGTTGCCGACGGTGCTGCCGTCCAGGGCGGCGTGCTCACCGGCGACGTCGAGGGCATCCTGCTGCTCGACGTTACCCCGCTGTCGCTGGGCGTCGAGACCATGGGCGGCATCATGACCAAGATGATCGACCGCAACACCACGATCCCGACCTCCAAGACCGAGGTCTACTCCACCGCTGCCGACAACCAGACCAGCGTCGAGATCAACGTGCTCCAGGGCGAGCGCGAGCTTGCCCGCGACAACAAGTCGCTCGGTAAGTTCCAGCTGACCGGCATTCCGGCTGCCCGCCGCGGCGTGCCGCAGATCGAGGTCACTTTCGACATCGACGCCAACGGCATCGTCAAGGTCTCCGCTAAGGACAAGGGCACCGGCAAGGAGCAGCAGATCACCATTTCCGGCTCCACCGCTCTGTCCGACGACGAAGTCGATCGTATGGTCAAGGACGCCGAGGCTCATGCCGAGGAGGACAAGAAGCAGAAGGAAGAGGTCGAGGTCCGCAACCAGACCGACAGCCTGTGCTACTCCACCGAGCAGACCCTCAACGAGCTGGGCGACAAGGTTTCCGCCGACGTGAAGTCCAAGGCCGAGGCCGCTATCGCCGACGCCAAGAAGGCGCTCGAGGGCTCTGACGTCGAGGCCATCAAGGCCGCCGGCGAGTCCCTGCAGTCCGTGGCCTACGAGCTGGCCCAGGTTGTCTACGCCGACGCTCAGCAGCAGACCGACGGTGCCGCCGGCGCCCAGCCTGCCGACGATGACGTCGTCGACGCCGACTACGAGGTTGTGGACGACGAGGACAAATAATCATGTCCGCCCGTAAAGCTCGCACGGAGGCGGCCGCCGCTGGCGCCGCCCCCGTTGACTCTGAGGAGAAGGACGTGAAGATTCCCGTAGAGGCCGCAGACGTTACCGAGGCCAACGAGGCCCCGGCCGCCGAGGCTGCCGAGAACCAAGTAGAGGATTCCAACAAGGAGGCGACGATGACCGAGGACGAGATGGTGGAAGCCGCTATCCGCGCCGGTGAAGAAGCCGCCGACAACGATTTTAAGCTCAAGTTCGAGCAGGCTCAGAAAGAGCTTGCCGACGTGCGCAATGAGCTCGATGCTGCGGCAGAGGCTCAGAAGGCCGCCGAGGACAAGGCAAAGGACGCCACCGAGCGCACCGCCCGTCTGCAGGCCGACTGGGAGAACTTCCGTCGCCGCACCGCCAACGAGCGCATCGCCGAGCGCGAGCGCGCGACCGAGAAGCTTGTCACCGCGCTGTTGCCGGTGATCGACGATATCGAGCGCGCGATCGACCATGCCCGCAGCCAAGAGCTTTCTGACGACTTTAAGCAGTTCGTCGATGGCGTTGACGCGGTACATGCCAAGCTGCTCGACGTGTTTGCGCATGAGGGCGTTGAGCCCATCGACCCCAAGGGCGAGGCGTTCGATCCGCTCGAGCACCAGGCTGTGGGTCGCGTCGAGGACGCGTCGCAGTACGATGAGACCGTCAACGACGTGTACCAGAAGGGCTACCGCATGGCGGATCGCATCCTGCGTTCCGCGATGGTGACGGTGACCTACGGCGGCGAGAAACGCCCCGCACCGGAGCCCGAAGCGGCGCCCGAGGATGCTGCGGCCGATACGGCCGAGAGCACCGAGGAGTAATTGAGAAGGGCCCCGGGGCAACACCCGGGGCCCTTTCTGGCCTAGTGCCATATGAAAGCATGAGCCGCCGCCCGCTGGGCGGCGGATGAAACAGGAGAGGAGCTACGATGGCTGCAGGCAAAACCTTCTATGACATCCTGGGCGTATCCAAGAGCGCCTCCGACAAAGAGATCAAGAGCGCGTTTCGCAAGCTCGCGCAAAAATATCACCCCGATGCCGGCGGCGACGAGGCCAAGTTCAAGGAGATCAGCGAGGCCTACGAGACGCTTTCGGACGAGAAGAAGCGCAAAGAGTACGACCAGATGCTCATGTTTGGCGGCATGCCGGGCGCGGGCGGCGCGTATGGCGGCGGCTACGGTGCCGGCGCGGGTGCCAGCGGCTGGGGCGACATCTTCGACAGCATCTTTAGCGGCAACGGCGCCTGGGGCAGCGATTGGGGCTCGGGCTTTGCCGGGGCTGCGGGCGCTGCCGGTGCCGGCGCGGGTCGCAGCCGTGCTCGCAAGGGCGGCGACCTGTCGCTGACCGTCGATGTGACGGCCGAGGACGCGTTTCGCGGCGTGACGCACAAGGTCACCTATCGCATTCCCTCGACAGGCGAGCAGCAGACCATTACGGTCTCGGTGCCCGCGGGCGCGGTCGACGGCGGCAAGCTACGCTACAAGCGTCGCGGCGAGTATGGCGTTGCCGGCGGCGAGCGCGGCGACCTGGTCGTGACCACGCATGTGGAGGAGCACCCGCTGTTTAAGCGCAAGGGTGCCGATGTGACCATGGAGGTGCCGATCTCGGTCTACGAGGCGGCGCTCGGCTGCACGGTTGATGTGCCCACGCCCGGCGGCGCGACGGTTCGTCTGAAGGTGCCCGCTGGCACCCAGACGGGCAAGAAGTTCCGCTTTAAGGAGATGGGTGCGCCCGACGTTAAGCACCGTGGCCGCACAGGCGCGCTGCTCGTCGAAATCAAGGTACAGGTCCCCACGAACCTGTCCGATGACGAGCGCGATGCTATGACCAAGCTGCGCGAGGCCGACACGCGCGATTATCGCGAGAAGGTCAACCGTTACAAGGCGACGTACTAGGGCGGTCGTGGCGCACACCCGCGCCCGCGGGCTTATGATGGACGATAACGAGACGGAAAGGGGTCAGGTAGCATGGCCGAGGACAATAGGAATAAACCGCTGTACATGATCAGCGTGGCGGCCGAGTTGACCGGCATGCATCCGCAGACTCTGCGCGTCTACGAGTCCAAGGGCCTGGTGAACCCCCAGCGCTCGGGCGGCAACACGCGTCTGTATTCGCGTGCCGATATCGAGCGCCTGGAGCTCATCAACCAGCTGACCGACGAGGGCATCAACCTTGCCGGCGTGGTGCGCATCCTCGATATGAAGGAGCGTGCCGAGGAGCGCGAGCGCGAGAACGAAAAGCTCCGCGCCCGCGTGCGCCAGCTCGAGGACGAGCTGCACGAGTACAAGATGCAGAAGAAGATCACCGCCCTGGCCCCGCGCGACGGCTCGGTTAACCCCGAACAGGTCATGCGCAAGCTGCTGGGTGCCGGCGGGGATTTGTAGTTACGCGGTTTTACCAAACCGCGTAACGGGCCGACGCTGCGCGCCGCCCAGAGCGACAATTTGTCATTCAAAAGGCAAGGCATGACCAGAAGGTCTATGCCTTGCCTTTTCCATGCCAACTTGTTCGCTCTGGACGTCGCTCGCTGTCCGTCCTCTACCTGCGGCGTTGCCTTGCTCCGGATGCGGTAGTCATTGGGGACGTTCTTAAATGACTGGTCAAAGGGGACATTCTTGCGGCACTTGGCAGTTGGGGACGTTCCTTTTGTGCCGGCACTTTGGGACACTCCTTGTCAGAAGAGTGATGCAAGGTGCTCGTCCTTTACTTTACTGAGATAAAGTGAACGTGTAGATTCGTAACCCACTCGCAACCGTTCTATGGCACGATATTGAACGAATGTATGCTATGCGCCCAAATCTTTTGGGCAGAGTGGGAGACAGTATGGTCAAGCTGTACGAGGACGGCATCTACCTGCGCGGCGGCAGCGAGGTTGTGCCTGCGGCCGAGGCTGCCGAGCGCGGTATTACGCAGACGCCCGAGGATGCCAAGCGCGGCACCATCGCGTATTCGATCCTCCAGGCACATAACACGTCGGGTGACCCCGAGGCACTCAAGATTCGCTTTGACGCCATGGCGAGCCACGACATCACCTTCGTTGGCATCATCCAGACGGCGCGCGCCTCGGGCATGGAGCAGTTCCCGCTGCCCTACGTGCTCACCAACTGCCATAACTCGCTGTGCGCCGTGGGAGGCACCATCAATGAGGACGACCACGTCTTTGGCCTTTCCGCGGCCAAGAAGTACGGCGGCATCTTCGTCCCGCCGCACATCGCCGTCATCCACTCCTTTATGCGTGAGAACTTCGCCGGCTGTGGCAAGATGATCCTGGGCTCCGACTCGCACACCCGCTACGGCGCTCTGGGCACCATGGCCGTGGGCGAGGGCGGTGGCGAGCTGGCAAAGCAGCTGCTGCGCGACACCTACGACGTTGCCTATCCCGGCGTCGTTGCCATCTACCTCACGGGCGCCCCGCGCCCCGGCGTTGGCCCACACGATGTGGCGCTCGCCATCATCCGCGCCGTCTTTGCCAAGGGTTACGTTAAGAACAGGGTCATGGAGTTCGTAGGCCCCGGCATCGCGAGCATGACGACCGACTACCGCAACGGCGTCGATGTCATGACCACCGAGACCACCTGCCTCTCCTCCATTTGGGCTACCGACGAGGACACGCACGCGTTTTTGACCATGCACGGTCGCGGCGAGGACTACCGCGAGCTCAAGCCCGCCGATGTTGCCTACTACGACGGCTGCGTCGAGGTCGATCTGTCGAGTATCAAGCCCATGATCGCGTTGCCGTTCCATCCTTCTAACGGCTTTGAGATCGACGAGCTCAACGAGAACCTCGAGGACATCCTGCATGAGGTGGAGCTCGAGGCCGCCAAGATCGGCGAGGGCAAGACGCACTTTAGCCTGCTCGACAAGATCGTCGACGGCAAGCTGCACGTGCAGCAGGGCGTTATCGCCGGCTGCTCGGGCGGCAACTACGACTCCGTGGTCCAGGCTGCTCGCGTGCTCAAGGGCGCTAACACCGGCTGCGGCGAGTTCTCGCTGTCGGTCTATCCCACGAGCCAGCCCGTGGCACTCGAGCTTACACGCCGCGGCTACATCTACGACCTTATGGAGGCCGGCGCGATTGTGCGCACGGCATTCTGCGGCCCGTGCTTCGGCGCCGGCGACACGCCTGCCAACAACGGCCTTTCGATCCGCCACACCACGCGCAACTTCCCCAATCGCGAGGGTTCCAAGCCGGGCAACGGTCAGCTGAGCGCCGTGGCCCTGATGGACGCCCGCTCCATTGCGGCGACGGCTGCCAACGGCGGCGTCCTGACGCCGGCGACCGACCTGCCCGAGGAGACTTGGGACGAGGCCTGCGAGTACACCTTTGACGACGCGCCGTACAAGAAGCGCGTGTACTGGGGCTTTGGCAAAGCTGAGCCGGCCGACGAGCTGGTCGAGGGCCCCAACATCAAGCCGTGGCCCGCGATGGAGCCTCTCGGCGACGACATCCTGCTCAAGGTGTGCTCCAAGATCATGGACCCGGTCACTACGACCGACGAGCTCATTCCCTCGGGCGAGACGAGCTCCTTCCGCTCCAACCCGCTGGGTCTGGCCGAGTTTACGCTCAGCCGTCGCGACCCTGCCTACGTGGGCCGCTCCAAGGAGGTCGACGCGGTGGAAAAGCGCCGCATTGCCGGCGAGGCAGCGGGCGACCTGGTGGCACTCGATGCCGAGCTTGCCAGCGTGTTTGAGGCGCTGACCGGCGCGGGTGTCGCGGCCGATGCCAAGGCGACTGAGTACGGCTCCATGCTCTATGCCAAGAAGCCCGGTGACGGTTCTGCCCGCGAGCAGGCCGCGAGCTGCCAGCGCGTAATTGGCGGCCTGGCCAACATCGTCCACGAGTACGCCACCAAGCGCTATCGCTCCAACGTGATGAACTGGGGCATGGTGCCCTTCCAGATGGAGGCCGAGCCCAGCTTTGAGGTGGGCGACTACGTCTTTGTGCCGGGTATCCGCGCTGCGCTCGATGGCGACCTAAAGGACATCGCCGCCTACGTGGTGCGCGCCGACGGCACGGTCGAGCAGATTGAGCTTTACATTGCCGATATGACGGCAGAGGAGCGTGCCATCGTCAAAGCTGGCTGCCTGATCAACTACAACAAGTTCAAGGCCGCTGCCGAGTAACTCTGCTGTACGCCCCTGCCACACCTTTCCCTCGTGCTCACGCGCTTCGCGAGGGTCGCCCGAGGGAAAGGTGTGGCAGGGGCTACCGCGACGTTCTCGTTGGGTCTTGAGGGGCGCTAATAATTGACCGGGACCACCACAAAGTTGCCTGCCCGGCTGGTCCTTATTTCGATGGGGTCCAGGTTATTTCATCGTCAAATAGCCAAGTGCGTGCCGAGCCACTGTTGCGCGCTGTCTGCGGATCGGGCTCGCAGGTTTGTTCGTAGGCATCCTCGGTACACCGATCCATAAAATCGACGACTGCCGTCTGGTCGCCCTCCATGACGTAGATTACGTCGCCATCCGAGATATAGACCCCCGGTCCTTCATTGTCCACGCAGCCGGGGTCGTATGAGACGTTGCACAATTTGCTCCCGTTTGCCGCATCGAGCTCAAGGGTCGAATAATATCCGCCAACCATTTGGCCATTCTTGGCTCGATATGTTGCGGCGCCGTACCACCGCTTAAACGTCTTGCCTTTGAGTAAACTGGTTGCCTTGCCGATAAGCTGCTCATCTTTGGTGTAGCGCCTGGCCCCAAGTTCGATACGGGGATAGTTGCTGACCCCAAGTGCTGCGGGCGTACCGTCAAAATCGACGGTGATCGAATCGGGTTTGACGATATCGGTGAGGACCTCGATGGGATAGCTTACGGTCTCAACCGCCGCCTGCGTCGCAGAGGCGGGGAGAAATGCGAGATAGATAATTCCTACGCCGACTGCGGTAATCGCAAACGCTAAGACGAGCAGGCCGATATAGGTGGAGCGTTTCACGGCGGGTACCTCGCAAACAGTATGCATTCATTAAGATAAGTGATACCAGCTTACGACAATATTCAAAAGAAAGCGATCGGTCGAAATGACGGGGCGAAAAGGCCCTATTGGGCTTCGATTTGACCTCTAATAGGAATATTTGCCCCACTCATTCTGGGCGAGAGGTCAATAATTCAGTCCACGAGTCTTGAGCGATACTATTCTCACTAAACTCACTCTTTTCACAGTAAGCACTATAAATACGATAGGGAGGACGACGAGAACGTTGTGACGTGCGATAGCTAAGCCGTTTAAGCCGGACTCTGACCTTGAATCTCCGCCTCTATCTGTGCGAACGGGCTATTGTCGGTTCTCGATTCCATCGCTGCGTTCTCGTTGGGTTTTGGGATCGCCAAACGTAGACTGGGCTTGATGCCGCCTCTTTTAATCGGGGCTGATTCTTCTCTGGATCACCACAAAGGGGACAGGCACCTTTGTGGTGGTTCTCGGTTTGTCTCGACTTGTAACATCTTGGCCGCTAAAAGTGGGCCTGGTGTTACAGATTTAGATTTTCGATTCGGGTGTCTTCTGTTCGTCTCGATTTGTAACAGATAGAGCTCTATTTGCCGAGTAGATGTTACAGATTGAGACAAACGGGTGCCGCTGAACAATTCGTCTCGATTTGTAACATCTGGAGCCAGAAACGGTCGATAGATGTTACAGATTGAGACGGTAGCGCACCTGTGCGGCGGCGGGCCGACATCTTTACCCCTATCTTTCAATCACTCAGAAAATCTTATATATAGAGACTTAGATTTGTGTATAAGATCGCGCAAAGCTGGCAACAATACTTCTCGAACAACGTGAAGCCGCCCCGTAGGGCGGCCACCCCAAGAGAGGTGATTCCATGAGAATCGATAAGCTAGCAATGACGTCGCGCGAGGCGCTGCAGACCGCCATGAGCACGGCTGCCGATGCGCAGGCCGGCGCGGTGGAGCCGATTCATCTGCTGTCTGCCCTGCTCGGTGCCGGCGAGCGCAATATCTCCGTGATCATCGAGCGCATCGGTGCCGACCCGGCTCAGCTCGCACGCTCCACACAGGATGCCATCGACCACGCGCCCAAGGTTTCGGGCGAGGGCCAGCAGATGGGCCTGTCCAACGAGCTCGTCCGCGTCATCGAAAAGGCCGAGAAGAAGGCCACCAAGATGGGCGACAGCTTTGTGGTGACTGAGCATCTGCTGATGGCGCTTGCCGAGGACAAGGGCGAGGCGGGCCGCGTACTGCGCGACGCCGGCGTCACCAAGGAGCGCATCGAGCAAGTCTACGAGGAGCTGCGTGGCGATGACCGCGTGACGTCTGCCGAGGACAAGACTCAGTTTGAGGCACTGGAGCAGTACGGTCGCAACATCTGCGATTTGGCCCGCGCCGGCAAGCTCGACCCGGTCATCGGCCGTACCGATGAGATTCGCCGCACCATCCAGGTCCTGTCCCGTCGCACCAAGAACAACCCCGTGCTCATCGGTGAGCCGGGCGTCGGCAAGACGGCCATCGTCGAGGGCATCGCCCAGCGTATCGTGGCCGGCGACGTGCCGAGCACCCTGCGCGACCGCGACCTTATCGAGCTCGACATGAGCGCGCTGGTCGCCGGCGCCAAATACCGCGGCGAGTTCGAGGACCGCTTGAAGGCCGTGCTCAAGGAAGTGCAAAAGTCCGAGGGCAAGGTCATCCTGTTCATCGATGAGCTCCACACCATCGTGGGCGCGGGTGCCACCGAGGGCTCCATGGACGCCGGCAACATTCTCAAGCCGGCGCTTGCCCGTGGCGACTTGCACGCGATCGGCGCGACCACGCTCGACGAATACCGCAAGTACATCGAAAAGGATGCGGCGCTCGCGCGTCGTTTCCAGACCGTGATGGTGAGCGAGCCTACCGTCGAGGACACCATCTCGATCCTGCGTGGCCTCAAGGAGAAATACGAGATCTTCCACGGTGTGCATATCACCGATAGCGCGCTCGTGGCAGCTGCCGACCTCTCCGATCGCTACATCGCCGACCGCTTCCTGCCCGACAAGGCCATCGATCTGGTCGATGAGGCGGCAAGCCGCCTGCGCATGGAACTCGACAGCATGCCGGTCGAGATCGACGCCACCACGCGTCAGCTCACTCAGCTGCAGATCGAGGAACAGGCGCTCATGAAAGAGACCGATGACGCCTCCAAGGAGCGTCTGGAGGCCCTGCGCCAGGAGATTGCCGAGGTCCAGGAAAAACTCAACGTGCAAAAGGCCGGCTGGCTCAACCAGAAGAACGCCATTGACCACGTGCAGGAGCTTAAGAGCCAGCTTGACGAGGCCAAGAGCGAAGAGGAGCGCGCGACGCGTAACGGCGACCTGGGCCGTGCGTCCGAGCTGCGCTATTCCGTGATCCCGGGTCTGCAGCAACAGATTCAGGATTCCGAGGCCGCGCTCGAGGCGCAAAAGCAGCAGGACGGCGAGGGCCTCAACGAGCAGGTGACCTCCGATGAGATCGCCGAGGTCGTGAGCGCCTGGACCGGCGTGCCCGTGTCCAAGATGATGCAGGGCGAGCTCGACAAGCTCAAGGGCCTGGAGGGCGAGCTGCATAAGCGCGTCATCGGTCAGGATGAGGCCGTCTCCGCCGTTGCCGCGGCCGTGCGCCGCAGCCGTGCGGGTCTCTCCGATCCGGACAAGCCCATCGGCAGCTTCTTCTTCCTGGGCCCCACCGGCGTGGGTAAGACCGAGCTCGCCAAGGCTCTAGCCGAGTGCCTGTTCGATGACGAGCGCGCACTCGTGCGTATCGACATGTCCGAGTACATGGAGAAGTTCAGCGTCCAGCGTCTGATCGGTGCGCCCCCGGGATACGTGGGATACGACGAGGGCGGCCAGCTCACCGAGGCCGTGCGCCGTCGTCCGTATTCCGTGATCTTGCTCGACGAGATGGAGAAGGCTCACCCGGATGTCTTCAACGTGCTGCTGCAGGTGCTTGACGACGGCCGTCTGACCGACGGTCAGGGTCGCCAGGTATCCTTCAAGAACACGATCATCATCATGACGTCTAACGTGGGCTCCAAGGCTATCGCTGAGCTTTCCGGCAAGGACGAGGAGGAGATGCGCCATCAGGTCGACGCGGCCATGGCTCAGACCTTCCGCCCCGAGTTCCTCAACCGTATCGATGATATCGTGGTGTTCCATCCGCTTGGCATGGCGCAGATCGAGAAGATCGTCGACATTCAGCTCGCCGACGTCCGCGCGCGTCTGGCCAAGGAACGCATGACGCTTGCCATCACCCCGGCGGCCAAGCAGCTGCTCGCCGTGGGCGGCTTGGACCCGGTCTTTGGTGCCCGTCCGCTCAAGCGTCTGGTGCAGCGTGAGGTTGTCGATGCCATCGCAGCGGCCATCATCGACGGCACGGTGCGCGAGGGCGATCAGGTGACGGTCGATGTCGACAAGGACGGCGGCTTTACCGTCGTGTGCGATAACACGCCGGCGGCCACCTACGAGGTTCCCGACGCCGAGTAGATTTTGGGCAATGCCTTAAAATCTGCCAGTCGTCTCTAAACGCCAAGGGCGGTGGATCCAATCGGGTCCGCCGCCCTTTTTCGTGCGACAATCGATGATGTTGAGCGGATGCGATGCAAGGAGCTATGCAGATGAAAGACGAGAACAAGACGAACGCACCGGCGGCTGAGATAGCGTCCGCCGCACCAAAGCCCGCGCCGAAACCGGCACCCAAGCCGCGCGACCCCTACATCCGTGCCGAGAACGAGGACGATGACGGCTACGATCCCTACAGCGACCGACGCCCCGAGCGCGAGCCAATGTTCGAAGCCGACCCCTGGCGCTGAGTGCCACCAAAAAGGCCACCAAAAAGTTGCGGTGAAATAGGGACTGTTTTGCGGTTTGACCAGCAAAAACAATCCCTATTTCACCGCAAATGCGTTGGGCGGCTGTCTTCGGGCCGGCTAGTCCTGGGCTTTGATACTCGGCAGCAGGATCTGCGCGAGGTAGTCGGTCTCGAGTTTGGTGGCGGCGTCTGCGTTGCCGTCTTTGCCAATCAGGTCGTTCTTGATCTGGTTATACGTATAGCGGTTGCCGGTCGTCAGCTCGACAAGCTCAATGGCCGTGTCCATGGGGTAGGTCGACACGGGATTCTGGGTGCGCCCGTTGATAGTCTGGGGCACCACGTACGGATAGACGGGGCCGCTGGCATAGACGGTATAACCGTTGCCCAGGCTGACCGTGCCCAAAACCGTATCGCCGTCATCGGGCGTAAAGGTCTCGCCATCGCGCACGGCGACGAGCGTCACGAGCGGCGTATTGGCGTCGTCGCCCAGATAGATGCATAGCGTGCTGCCGTTTTGCCAAGTTGCGACCTTGCCGTACCACTCGACGGGAATATCGAGCTGGTAGAGGTCGGTTGCCTTGTGGCGAGCGTCAGCATCACGGGATGCCTGTGCCTTTTGCGCGCTCACGGCATTGACGGCGGCGTCGCGCCGCGCGGTTGCTGCCTGCTGGAGCACCTTGGCAGCCGCGGCGGAGCTCACACCGCCCTCTTCGGCATACTTGGCGGCGGCATCGATCTGGTCGTCAGTCACCGTGTCGGCCGAAGGCACCTTGAGCTTAAAGGTGGCCTGGGCACTTAAATCCTGTCCATCGCTCTTAACGGTGACCTGCGTCTTGGTGGTCGGGACGGTATAGATGGTGCCGTCGGCCGCGATGGGGGAGGCGGCGATGGAGAGCGTGTAATCGCCGGGCAGCAGTTTGATGCCGCCTCCGTGCTCGTCAACATAGAGCGTTTCGCTCACGGAGGAGCCATCAGCGTCCTGACCGCTTACCTGTACGGGAATCTTGGAGCCGGTGGAACAGTCGAGGCCCGCGGCATGCACGCCAATCTGCACTGACATCATCGTGTGGGCATTGGCGGCGACAGCGGCAGCCTGCTCTTGCTGATATCCGTTCCAGGCAGCATAGCCTGCACCGCCGGCGACGAGCGCGACGGCCACGACACCGGCGACCATCAGATTGCGGCGCTTGGGCGACATCTTGCGATGGCGAACCTCGGCCTCGCGTGCCGAGGGAACGGACGGCAGGGGAATATCGCCCATGGCGATGGTCTCGTCCACGGCTGGTGCGGAACCCAGGCCAGGAAGCTCGCGGGTCAGCGAATCCTCGGCCGGCAAGCTGTCGAGCAAGACGGTTTCCTCGCCCGTGTCGGATTCGGGCTGGTTGTCGGCCTCGCTTTCGGTGTCTTCGTGACCTGCCTCATCTTCGGCAGGCTCAACGTCGCCTGCATCCTGATCATCGGGCTGTGCCTCGATTTCCGGTTCATCCTGCACATCAACGCTCGAATCGTCAAACGCAACATCGTCAAGCGAAATCCGGTCTAGGCTCTCCAGGGCCTCGGCACACGCTTCTGCATCTTGGGCCGCATCCTCTTGGCCCATCGTCTCATCATTCATACATCCCCCAAGCTCAATATCGGGACAACACTGTACCCAAAAATGGAGCGATATAAAGCGCGTGCGAAATATAAGATCCGATTTAACCTGAGCGCATCGTTCGGCCGCATCCTCGCGGCAGCAAAAGGCCCCCGGAACGCGAACGATGAACTGCCTCCCATTTCTTGGACATGAGAAATGGGAGGCTTTTTATGCGAGTCG
>UQXC01000012.1 GCA_900544995.1 uncultured Collinsella sp.
CTCGCGCCCGTCGGTCTCCCCCGCCGGCGCCGTCGCGCCCTCGGGCTCAATCACCACATGCGGAGCCATGGCCCCGGAGGCATCCACCACGCCGCCGGGGCCAAAGGCCCCGCCCGCAGGCGCCACAAGCCGCGCGGACGCAAGCGACCCGCCCAGACAAGCAACGCCCCCGTCGGCACCGGTCGAATCCACCCATGAGGCATCGACGGAAAGCCGACGGCCGACCGCACTATCACCAAGGCCCGCATCCTGCAGATACACGCCGTAGGCGCGCACACCCGCTCCGGACCCGGCGCCCGCTGCAACGACGCGTCCGCCGCCGCGCACAGCCATGTCGCCTGCGATCATGCCGGCGACCGCCTCGTCCGTAATATCGGCCCCGTTCGCACGGGCATCGACGGTGCAGCCGTCCACAACGAGCGCCTGCGACGCGTGGATTCCGCACTGCGAGCCCGTCGCCGTCAGGGCTCCGGTGCCGCGAAGCGTCAGGTTGCCCCACACCTCCATGCCGCACAGCGTGATGTCCGCATCGGGCGCATGCGACTCCGTCACGGAGTTTTGCCCGGCAAGCGTCAGCACCAGGTCGCCCTCGGCGCCGATGGCCTCGCCCGCGTAGCCGTTAAGCTCCAGGTGGTCGGCATCGGTCCAGGCCCAGCCGGGGCCCGACACGCCCGGCTCGTAGTACGTCGCGCCCGCGATGATGAGGCTCTCCGCGCCCGCGGCATAAGAAGGCCCGCCCAGCAAAACGCATAGGCAGGCCATGGCAACAATCGCAATGTAATGACGGCTGGTGTAGGACTTGGCAGCAAACATACCTGCTCCGATCTTCGCGGGAGCCAATAGAATGTGCACCAGAAAATGCCCTGGTAGCAGCAGTTATTAGTTTAGCGAGATCAAGGCACAGACAAAAGAATTGCCTGTGAGCAGCACTAGAAATTAGGTGTAAATCGTTTTGCCAGTCGGTGAATGGAGATTATGTCTAACGCAATTTCGTAGGCCACTAAGAGCACGCCTTTACTTTCACCTGATTCATGGCAAATTGGATGGATTTGAACAGTCTTTCCAGGCTCCGGTTTAACAAAGTCTGCGAGCATGTCTCTCCGGCAAGGCCGCTAGCCCCATCATTCGACACTGCACGTGGAAAGCCTTTACTGGAGTGCGTTTTTGACGGCGTAGTAATCCCATTTTAGCTCGCCGTATTCACAGCGTTTCATAGCGATATGTTTTTTCTCGTATCGAACTGACAAAGGACATTTCGACCAGTCGACGCGTACGGAGTTGTACAGCACAACAATGTCGATTCCGGCCTGAACGGCTATATCGCATTCGTATTTAATGAAGCTACGATAGTCGACGCTATGCAAACGAGCGCAGCTCGAAGTCCATGAATTATAGCTCCCACAGTGCTGACAGCTTCCTTTAGTTACAGTGTCGGTCGAGTCTCCAACGATAAGTACGAATCGCTTAGATCCGTCCAATCTCTTTTTCAAGGAGCTCTTTATGCTGCATGGCAGACTGGAGTCGCGAGACTGCTGAAGGTCGTGGGCATCCGAGAATGATAGCTCCCAATAATTACTGTCGTTCCACTTATGCAGCTGGTCAACCGCATCTCGGTCGCCGTCCCAGTCGGCGGCAATGTAAGTCCTTGTCCTATAAACCATCTTTCTCTCCAATCCTATTGTTCCAGGCCTCTGTATAACTGTTAACCTCGTATAGCCTCATGCGTTCAGCGGTCTTCTTCGTCAACACGACCACAACGCCTTCCTTGAAATGGTGTTTCGAAGCCCTCAGGGTGCAAAGCATGCAGCGAAGGAGGTCGTCCTCCGAGGGCTTTCCACTGTCGAATCTGGTTATTCCAGACCCCAACAGCGGAAGAGCGACTCGCCTGCCTGCATACATCCGATCGAGCTCATCCCACATATTTAGCAAGCATTCCTCATACTGGCCGCGATGAAGACAAGCACGATACATTTCGTCCATATGAGTGAAGGCGAGCAGGGCGAACCCTTCGTATTCTTTGATGGTGCCGAGGGGATAGCATGTCCGACCATTCCTAGCCTTAAAGGGTTTCAACAAGCTCAGTTGCTCTTCTTCTATCGTTCGCTTTAGAGCATCCCAGTCAGCATACCGCTCGACAAAAATGCCGTTAAGGGAATTTTTTGAGATTACCTTGTCATCAACCTTAATGTCGAAAAAGTCATCGAACGGGATGACCTTAACGCCCTTAATGCCAAAGAGATCATCGACCACAATATCAACGTCCATTCCGTTGATTATCAAATGCACGCCGTTTTTACTGCGACGGTATGTGACGATCGCCGCAAAGACGGCCAGCACGACAAATAGAATGGCCAACACAAGGAGCCTGAATAGGCAACCAGTATTTTTTGGCAGCAGCTCAATGAGAGAAATGCCGACAACTCCCATAATCGTCGAAATTGCACCGATGATTGCAATCGACCATTTGGAGGACTTTTTTACAAGCGACCATGTAACTTTTTGAGTAATTTGTTTTAGCAAACGAAATCTTCCATAGACGAATTTAAATGATGAAACAATCTTAGCCTTTTCGCGTTCATACAGCTGACGTATTTTCTTTACGTGGCCAGTTCATTTTCGTACCTTAAGAAGTAACAAATTGGTCTTTTAACAGTTTAGATAACAGGTGATGAGTCGGGGACCGCAAAGCCCTCGAATGCTATGTCCTTCCGAGCCAAACAGAGAATTTGCCCGAGCGCCCGCCCGGATCTTTGTTTGGCGACAATCCCTCCGGGCGGGCGTTCGGGCGGATGGGACAGATCCATATGGGAAAGGCAAACCCCTTCGGGGTGCTCGTGGCGGGCCTCCCCGCCGACGAGTTCCTGCTGCACTGAGAAGCCGTCGACGAGACGCGCCGCTGCAGCGGGAGGCTCACCTCCCTCACGAGCGCCATCCTTGAGCACTGCCGAAAGGTGCTCCCTGTCTGGGTCACTTTCATTAGACTTATGCGCTCCATCGTCCCCGTCGAGTGCGCGGCCGAGCTGTGTGGCGTCAGCCACAAGATGGACTTCGAGTGGCGGCGCCGCGCGCTCGCCACGTTAACCGGCTACCAGGACCGGTTTGTACTGTGCGACACCTTCTGGATTGACGAGACCCACATCAACGACACAGACCCCTCCAAGGGTTACGAACAGGTGCATAAGCGTGGTCTATCCCGACAAAAGCCGTGCGTCTGAGTCGCCTTCGATTTCCATAAGAACCCCGTCGCGGTCGTTCTCGGCCACAGGAAGCCCAGCTCGGCGCGCGCAAGGAAGTCCATGGGCAGTAGAATGTTGCCCGGGCCGCTGCCCATCCACGACCTCGAGCAGGCCCACGGCGCGCTGGTCAGGGAGGGCGGGCTCGAGAGCGAGGCGCACAGGGCCGATGTGAACGACCCGGTCTACCTGGAGCGGATGGAGATGGTGAACGACCTGTGCTCCTGGCTCAAACGCTATCTTTGGCGCTTCACGGGGATGTTGCCCAGGAACCTGCAGGTCTACCTCGTCTGGTATGCCTACCTCTTCCAGACCAATCAGTCACGCTATAGATGGGACCCGACTGCAAGGGTGGTGCGCCATATCCTGATGACCGACGCGACTTACCGCAGCTTGGGGTAGGTACGGCATCGCCCGTTATCTAAACTGTTAGGTTTTTGAATAGATCACTTCTTGACATCGCTTAACGGAACATCTCCATGTTCCTCGATGTACCTCTTGCCAGCCGCGATGGCATCTCCTGCCCTCTTTTCGCACTCCTCCTTGGCTTTTCTAAGCTCGGAGCCTTCTTTCGTCCCGTCGCGAAGTTTCTCGAAGAATCCGGCAAGCGGCATGTCGCCTTCTATTTCGTATTCGACCTTAGATTCGAGTGAGTCGTCCACGAGTTTCTCCAAAAATTCCTGCGTCAGGTCAGCTACCTTCTTTGGCTCGCCGTCGACCCTCAGCTCGCCTCTCGCATCTACAGAAATTATTGTCATCTGTGGGTCATCCCTTCATAAATACCGCTTCTGCGTTTGACCGCGTCTGTTCCGCCATCAATCAAACGCGCAACACCTTCTACAAGATCGCGCTTGCCATGAGCGCCCACGAATGACCGATTTTCATAGACCACGTGGTTCGGCTCGTCAACTCGCTTGTCATTCGCCGCCAAGATGATTTCATTCGCATCGGCATTGACAACAAGCAGAGGTTCGTGCGTTGCCACAAAAATCTGATGCACTTTCCTCAGCTCCCTCAGCTTGTCGCCAAGCGTTCGAAGCAAGAACTCCTTCTCCATGTTCGATTCGGGCTGATCGTAGAGAAGAATTGTATTACTTCCCTCGTTCTGAATCGTACGGTCCAGGAAATAAGCGACATAAATCTTACTGAGCATCCCAGCAGAAAACTCCTCGATAGGGCGGTATTTCCCTTTTTCGTCCTTAAGCTCGATTGAGTATGTCGCTGCCTCATCAAGGGGGAATGACATGGAAAGACCGTCTTTTACGCCCGATTGGAAAAAGACTTCAAGCATGGACCCCACAGACTTTTTTGATGTCAAGTCTATCGGAAACGAAAACGATGACGATTTGGCCTTGGCCTTACCCTTGCTTGCTCTAGTGCATACGTTATCCTGGAAAAGCCCTTTAATACGAGCCTCGTCACCAATCCCCAAGTCTATTTTTTCAATGCTCAATCGGGCGACCTCGCTCTTGCTGGTAAGCTTGACAGAGGCTTCGACTTCCGCGCTTGTAAGGACTGGAATTGCCAAGTCAAGCTCAGATCTCTTGGCAGACAGAAGCTCCGTCGCGAGCTCGGAGAGTTTATCGGTCAGAACCTGCTTCTTCTGATTGAGTTGATGATATTGGCCACTAACCTTCGCGTTATAAGCCTGGACGGCTTCGAAGATGAGTTTAGATTTATCCTTATTAAACTGTTTGGAAAAACGCTTGGACTCCAGGTCAAGCTTCTTAATTGCAAGCGCAGTCAGAAATTCAGCACGCAATCGGGCAAGACGCCTCTTAAGCCCCTCGGAAAGACCGTTTTTATCGGCAATTGAGATAAGCCCGTCAAAATGTCTCTTAGCCTCCTCGAATCCATCTGCGCACGCCGCAATTCTCTCATCGAACTCAATAATAGCGGAGCCGGCATTTGGGTTTTGGATATAGGCTATAGTATCGACACCCTGTACCTAGTTCGCAGCGATGAAGCGTGCCGCGCTTTTCGCCTGCGCCAAAGCGCCGGATGCGGCAGTTCTAGATTCATCCGCTTTAGCCCTGCCTCTCAGATAACGGTTCATATCTGTCGTAAAGCGAACAATGAGATCTGTAAACCCCTGCGAATTGATTTCAAGACCCATATCCTTGACGAGCTCGCCCTTTTCACTGCTATAAGCCTTGATAACCTTATTGTAAAGGTTCTCTCCCTCAATTACTTCGAAGCCGTCCGCAACATCAATTTCCTTACCATCGGGCCCATAAAGGTGCACCTGTGAAAGGTCATAAAGGCCGTTGTAGTCTCCAATGTTAGAGGCTCCAGCAATAAGATGCTTGCCCTTCAGCTTCATATTTAGAATATCAAGCAGCAGAGTCTTGCCGCTACCCGATGGCCCAATCACACAATTGAGCCCCTGGGAACAATTAATATCCGACCGTTGCATGCCGTTGCCCTCGTCGATCACTATACGCGCCACATAGGAGACTCTCTTAACGATATCCTCCCCGCGTACCATACGACTATCACCAGCAAGCACAGAATAGAAAAGATCATCGAAAGTGGCACCCGCCCACATGTAGGTTGGCGATAAAACGCTATCAAAATGTTGCCTGTCAACGGACGAAATGTCAGCTGCAGCATCGAACCAAGCACTCGTCTCTTCGGAAAGAAATTCCTTAATTTGTTGCTGAAGAGAAAGTTTGTGGAATGACCTGTTGTCCTCAACGGCGACAGGGAAATATCTGTTCATGCTTAGCAGCTCTTGCGCCATTTGAGGATTCCCGGCAAGCCCGCGGTCGTCTTGTTTTAGCCCATGAACGCAAATAACCGCACGCCGATCAGAGAGAACCTCACAGAACTGATCAATCTTAAGCGCGAATCTTCCATTGGCGACGAAGGCTTCCTTCAAAGCCTTCGTGAAAACCAACAGGTTGGAACAGGGGTCGACCACTACGACAACATGGAGGACGCGCGTTTCATCATCCCAGTTGACGAGGTTTATCTCGATTCCAGGAAGCAGCTCAATCGAATAAGCGAGGCCATCTTGCGCATAAGCAGATAAGACGCGACATCGAGGTTGTTCGAATTCGTCTGGGCAAGAAGCTGAAAATCCTCTGCCTTTGCTGACCGTAGTTCCTTAAAACCCTTAATAAGGTCGAATTGGGATTATTCCCCAATCGGACGGTTTATGGTTAAATCGGCGGATCTACCGCCGAAATGGTTGTGAATTGATAGCTTAGTATATTCCTCCAATATGTCGTCCTTTCGTCCCAACCTCGCAGCATTAACATTCGAATCTGTATCTACTTGTATTGCAATGCTAAATGACTAAGAATCTTGGCCTCACTAGAACAGTAGTCTATCAAGCAAAACCGTAGTTGCATTTTTCGAACACCTATCAACTCATACTTTTTTGCAAAATCCCACTTAAACCCAAGCAGTAAAGTCGGCGTTTACCGTATTCCACCCCAATGCCCATGAACAACAAAATAGATTAATAACCGAGGCGAAACCCCATACAATCTGAGTAAGCGATAAGCCCAGACTCCAGTATTTTCATCCGATAAACAATACGAACGAGACACAAAAGTCCCTGCCCCAGCCCGCGAAATGTGTCTACGAGTCGGGCATGACCAGTACGGACATAAATATGACTCGATGTGAAACGGTTTAGCTTCATTGGGTGTTCTACGATACCGATCCACAAGCCGTATTCAATCAGGCCTGCACCGCGATATATTTCGCCTCGCCAGAAGAAATCGAAACACCGATGCTCAGGGTTAGATAGGGACTAGACGCAGAGACGGATGGATCGTGGGTTAATAAGCTGAGCAACTCGCTATGTTCTTCAACTGTTAAGAAATTAGGCTTAAACCAATCGAGGTCGTATCGGCGTTAGCCGATACGACCTCTTTCTTGAAATTACGACTTGTGGACAAAAGCTGAAGTCGCAGTGGAAACCCCTCTCCCCTAGTCCCGCTTAAACAGATCCCTCGTGTAGACCTTGTCCGCCACGTCCGCGAGTTCGTCGCTCCAGCGGTTGGCGACGATCACGTCGCAGCCGGCCTTGAAGGCCTCCAGGTCGTGGGTCACCTCGGAGCCGAAGAACTCCGGCGCATCCAGCGTGGGCTCGTAGACCACCACGGGCACGCCCTTGGCCTTCACGCGCTTCATGACGCCCTGGATGGAGCTCGCGCGGAAGTTGTCGGAGTTGGACTTCATGGTCAGGCGGTAGACGCCCACGACCGGCCTCTCCTTGCCCTCGTACACGCGGTCCCACACCATCTGCAGCACCTCGTCGGCCACGAAGTCCTTGCGTGTGCGGTTGGCCTCCACTATGGCCTCGATCAGGTTCTGGGGCACGTCCTTGTAGTTGGCCAGCAGCTGCTTGGTGTCCTTGGGCAGGCAGTAGCCGCCGTAGCCGAAGCTGGGGTTGTTGTAGTGGCTGCCGATGCGCGGCTCCAGGCACACGCCGTCGATGACGTCGCGGGTGTTGAGGCCGCGGACCTCGCAGTAGGTGTCGAGCTCGTTGAAGTAGGCCACGCGCAGCGCCAGGTACGTGTTGGCGAACAGCTTGACGGCCTCGGCCTCGGTGGTGCCCAGCACGAGCTCCGGGATACCCACGGTTCCGTCGGCGTTGACGCGGTCGAGCTCGGCGGGGTCGGCGCCCTGCGCGAGCAGGCCGGCGAATTTCTCTGCAGCCGCGACGGCCTCGGAGTCGTCCTTGGGCGCGCCAACCACGATGCGGCTGGGGTGCAGGTTGTCGTAGAGCGCCTTGCTCTCACGCAGGAACTCTGGGCTGAAGAAGATCTTGCTGTCGTCCAACCTCTCGCGAAGCCCAGCGGTGTAGCCGACGGGGATCGTCGACTTGATGACGATCCACGCGTCCGGGTTCACCGAGCGAACGGCGGCGATGGCGGCCTCGACGGAGCTCGTGTCGAAGAAGTTCCTATCGCTGTCGTAGTTGGTGGGCGTGGCGATGACGGCGTAGTCGGCGCCCGTGTAGGCCTCGGCGACATCGACGGTAGCATGAAGGTCGAGCTCGCGCTCCCCCGTCTTGTCCTCCGCCAGGAAACGCTCGATCTCGTCGTCCTGGATGGGCGACACGAAGTTGTTGATCTTCTCGACCTTCTCGGGCACGATGTCCAGCGCGTGCACCTCGTTGTGCTGCGAGAGCAGGACGGCAAGGGACAGGCCGACGTAGCCGGTACCGGCGACAGCGATTTTCATGGGAATCTTCTTTCTATCTGGGGTTTTCAAGGTGCCATACGTGATGGAACGATCAGAATGAGCTATCTCTTAATTAGAGCCGTGAGGTATTTCAGCTGGCCAGTGAGCGCATATCCAGTGATTAGCGCAATGCTGCTCACAAGCAACTTTACGATGAGAGAGAGGAAAACATCTTCCATGGGTATAAAGGCGCCAACTCCCGCAACAGCAGCAATGCCCACGATGCCAACAGCAATCTCAGGCAAGAAATTTAGCAGGCAATAGTAAGGTCTGCCGAAACCACGTTTCACTAGGAAATACGCTAGAGGAACCATATGAAGGCAGTATGCTGCGAAGATGCCGTAAGCCACTGTGAGGATGGAGCCGCCAGCCAGGCCCGCTAGCAGCCCGGTAATGGTGATCGCGGTGTTCACAAGACCAACCTTAAACATGTAATCGGTGCGTCCTATGCTCTGGAAAAACGCACCCGAAGGGTTGCCCATCATCTGGAAGTAGACCGACAAAGCAAGCACGGCGAACACCGGCGTGGCTTGCTCCCATCCTGGCCCGTAGAAGACAGCAATGATTTCCGCCGAAGCACAGCTGAATACCACCGCCACAGCAACACCCACTAGCGAGAGCAGCTTTTCGATACGCATCCAGCACTCGTAGATGCGGTCGACATCGTCTTGATGCTCTGCCATGAACGGCTGGATGACCGAGCCTATGACACTGGAGAACGCTGTCATGGGATAGGTTGTCAATTTATAAGCCTTATCGTAAAAGCCCAAGGCCGCAGTTCCCTGCATACCGCCAACGAGCATGTTATCGAGGTTGCGGGAGAAGTAATTGACCAAGCTGAACCCAAACTGGTAAGCAGAATAGGAGAATATCTTCTTAAGCGTGCAAATGAAATGAGCGTTTATCTGCCTGATTGGTCGCGCTACGATGTTCCAGAAGAACACCACCGCTGCAGATAGCACAGTCTGAAGGACGAGCGCATAGCAGCCCGCACCCAAGGCGGAGGCCGCGATTGCGACCCCTCCAGAGACTACTGTAGCCGCCACAAGACGTACGCCAATGGCGGCGAAGCGCAACTCCTTGAGCATAAGGCCATTTGGCACCATATTGAGCGTGGAGAACAGCAGCGCGGGGGCCGAGGCAAGGCACAAGGGCACAAGCCGGGCGTCCCCGTAGACTGCGGCGATGAATGGCGATGCGGCACAAAAGGCCAGAGAAAGCCCTGCAGCCAAAAGTGCCGAAAATGCAAATAGACCGCCATACTCACGTTCCGTAAGGTCGCGATACTGCACGATAGCAGTGCCCACGCCCATATCAGAAAGCAAGCTGAATAGCCCAGTGAACACGGTGACAATAGCCATAAGCCCAAAATCACCCGGCGAGATCAGTCTTGCCAGCACGGCCGTTATCACGAGTTGAGCACCCATGCTGACATACTTAGACCCAAACTGCATAAGGGCAGCACTGCGCATGCCCGTATTTGATTTAGACACTTTCCATATTCCAAACTTTAGCGGCCTCAATGGCCTGGTATATCTGTTCCTCTTGTGGATTACACGCGCCGGCACGCCGCCAACAACCGGTCGCTCCGGGAAATTACGCGCGACCACTTCACCCACAATGGCGTGCGAGCCAACAGTGACGCCGGACATTATTTGTACGCAGCACCCGATCCAAGCGTCATTGCCCAACACTTTCTCAGCCCAACGTTGCTTTGCTCATTCATCGGTTTATCAAGTCTTTAATGGCGATGCAAGTCCGTACGCACGAGAGAACCATAGGCAACATTCAGTCGCGCCCAATGACGTCTTTCACGCATTCGAGGTAGCCAGCATCCCACCGTTGACATACGCCCCTCCCGATGAATATATGTTCAGGATAACGAATCGCTATGTCGGCCGTCGGTCAACCGAGAGAGCCGATCCCCCTCAGTTCCTGCATGTTAGTCTCAAGTCATTCGTTAGCCTTGGATTGCGAAAGCCTATTCTGAACATTAGGAAGAAGTCACACGATATCCCTCCTCGAAATACGATGGACTCAATCCATAGCGGCACATGAGCTCGGCCATGATGGCATCGTTACGCCCTCCCGCCACATTCGCGTTGCAAAGAGCGTCTGAACGAGGACCCTCCAATTGATAGGGATGATTCTGTCTGTTCGGAGCATATGCCACCTCGATGCCGTTGGCGAGTTCGAAGAACTTGAGATAAAGGTCGTCTGCAGGCCAGGCTACTCCACGTATGGCCTCTATATCCAGCGATGCGAGGTCGAAAGCTGCGGCAGGATACAACGCCCCGGCGCAGCCGGTTGCAAGCAACCGGCGGCTGGGGGCTGAATAAGCGTCCTTATGCTCCCAGCCCCATTTTTCATAAGGAAGTAAATCTCCGGCAACATCAAACCCTATGAGATGGCAGCGCCTTGCCACAACGCAATAGGGAACAGCCTCGTGGGCCGTGAGAAGCGATTCGACCATGTCTGCTGGATAGATGAGATCATCGTCCGCCGTGATAATGAGCGAGTCCGGGAACTCTTGAAATGCGAAGAGATATTTCTTGTGCGGCCCCAAATCCTCGTAACCCATTCTGATTTCAAGACCATATTGTTCAAGGTCAAGCAAATCATCGGAAAGCGTGTCCCTTTGGATAGACTCATCAAGATAAAGCAGAACCTTTGAGGGTCTCACTGATTGCATGAGTAGGGAACGGATGGCCATATGGACCGCATTGAGACGCGCCCCATAGCTTGTAAGAGATATATATGTATTATTGCTGATGGGCGCGCTCATGTAAGGGCGAAAATCAAATTTACTGACCTCACGCAGCCGGGAACGCCTCTCAATCTCGAACCTAACAAGCGAAGGGTGCCTAACACAGCGAGCGGCTTTTCTTAATAACATACAATTCCTAACCACGATGAGCATTAAGTTTCTTAAGAGCCTGCTTCGCATTGTGACCAACAACGCGATATGCTTTATGTATAAAAGCAAAGGGAGCAAGCGCAAACGAGGATAACAGCTGGACTGCGCCCTCAGCACTCGCGTTCATTCCAACGAGCATCATGCCGACGCGATAGTGCATCGCATGCTCTACACGACGCCTTTGGTTGAGCGTAAACATCCCAGAATACTCCCGTATGAGCCGATCATAGTTCAGCTCCCCCGCCAAAGACTTGCCGCTCGTGCTTATCCTCACCGTCCCTAAGTCATCGTAGTAGACTGAGAGCACCTCGGGGACGCATCTAATCTGGAAGCCCGCTATCAAAAGCTTGAACATGAGAATGGAGTCCTGCTTCGCAGGCGTATCGCTGAAGCAACCGACGCTCCGTAACGCATCCTTGCGCGCCAGCCATTGGCTCGTCGCCGCAACACAGCCGCAGTAGGCCTGCTCGAAAACAGGCACCCCGTTGCAGACTCGGCGGTAGTAAATCTCTGTACCATCGGGCTGGACGCCCTTGCAGTGCGCATAGGTCAACGACACATTTGAATCGGACATTGGTTTCATCTGCAGCTCTAGCTTGCGCGGTAGAAACTCATCATCATCGTCAAGAAAGGCAACAAAATCGGCCTTTGAAGCATCGATGCCAGTGTTACGCGCAAGCGATCCGCCTCCGTTTTTTTCGCGAACGACATAGCGCAATTCAACGCCCGGCCGAGTCTCGAATGCAAGAACACGAGCTTGAGTCTCAAGCTGTTGATTCGTGCCTTTACCATTGTCATCTACGACAACAATCTCGATATTGGGGTAAGTCTGGGAATTGACACTTTCCAATGCCCGAGTCAGCATGTCAGAACGTGAATATGTCGGGATCACGACACTGACTAATGGGGCGTTTGAATTCACTGAAGACATCACCATCTCATAAACCCTTCGGGCCGATAACGTCACTGACTGCGGAGTCGACAGAGTCATTTTTAGAGGTGCGTTCACCCAGCAGATTAAGCACTAAGCAAAATAAAGCCATAACGTGGTAGACATCCGGAATATTGGCCATGCCGTTAAAGGTCGAGAAGTAAGTAAGCATCAAAATTCCCATGAACAGAATAGAATAGTTTCCCGTTGCAACAGAGTTCTTAATTGATGGCAGCAAGATAAAAAACGCTGCACCAACTGCAAATACAAGTCCAAATTTAAATGCGAGCGCAAGGAGGGAAGACGTCAGTGTACTCGGCACAATGGCATCTACCGAGAGAATCAATCGTTGTTTTTAGGCACTCGATTCTACTCAACGTTGTAATCGCAACTGGTGCAAAGCTGCCTTCGCTAGATGAATACGATATTTCTTGTGACATGGTAAGCTATTCCCATCACGAACAAGGTTTCAAGGTTTTATAAAGTAGATTGTTTATTCAGGACGCAGCCCTGCTTCATATATCAAAATGCCCATTAAAGCTAAATAATGGAACAAGCAGAAATAAGGATGGATTGACAGCAGCAGCCGGGTAAAAACTTTCACTCAGAGCTGCAATCATGTAAATAACCACAAATGCAAGAGATGCCCAATCGCGTGTTTCTTTAAGCCGTTTAACAATTAACTGCATTGATCCGAATAGCAAAATGAAGGCAATTAATCCGTAGGCAACGAAGACGAAGACGTAGCTATTGTCAAAATTACCCTCTGAGGTCAGCATGCCATGACCGAATGGGCTTGCCGTGTAGTTACTGAGAAAGAAGTTGTTGTAATAGATACGACCCTGAAAAATCCTATCGAGAACGCCGATAAAACCGTTTCTCCCATAGAGCAACGCAGTGCCGAACGAAAATGCGATAAGAAGCGGGAGCACGGCCGTTGAGAACCTGACGAACAGTTCCCTTATCTTCCCTGAATGCTGAAGTACATAGAACAGGAGCAGACCACCCATGCCGAGGAACAGGCCGATGTAACTGCCCGTGATGTATTCACACAAGATGTTCAAAACGGCAAACACGAGGTAGACGATAATTCCGCAATTTCCCCTTTTCATATAGAGCGTCAAGAAGACGACCGTGAGAAAAGACAAGTGCATGACGTTGGTAGAGGAGCCGTTTACAAGGACTCGCTGAATGTATGTGTCTGTCGCCATTTTATAATACTGGTAAAATTCAACTTCATAAATACCCGTAGCGGCAAACAGCACTACGAAAAGAAGTCCTACGATTTTCGCGGTCAGAAATGTAAGTAGCACCCTCTTGATATCAATGTCCTTGGCGCCAACCAACAGCATGACCGTAAGTAGCAGGGTGAACCGTTTGCTAACAACCAACTCGATGACGCCGAGGGCTGCAAGACCCATTGCAATCAAGAAGAAACGCGGATCAAAGTCCATAGCAAGAAACCTAATAACCGCGAATGCGGCACCGAGCCCGACGCAGGCGACATAAATATCGTCACCAGCGCTCAGGCCAAGCGTGCTCATAAACACGACCGAGAAAAGATACGCGCAGTACAGAAGGTCCACGACTCTCATGGAGGAAACGTTCCCCGCATTCATGTCGGTGTATTGCTTTATGGCAGCCTTGCGCTTAATCAAGATACTTTCCTTCCAAAACGTCTCCTTTCGACCAGCACAGACAAGGGGAATACAAGGAGGGCCAATGCCCTATTAGAATCGATTCCGAAGAAGACGGGCTCAGCGACCGCCATGTTCAGGGACTCGATTCCGACGAGGGCCGAAATCCTTTCCCTCAGCGCTCGGACGCTCGAGTACCGCCTGGCAGATTCATGTCGCTTGACAAGTGCCATGCGCGTACCCACGGGGCTGCCCAGCCAATTCTTCCAGATGTTTTTGGTGAGACCTTCCTCGAGGTATTCACATCTGTAGAAGGGTTCGTTGTGCACGCAAAACAGCTCGGGAGCAACGAAGTCGTAGTAAGCCGAGCCTTCAGGAATGAAACGCTCGCCCTGAACAACGGGAAATGGATGCCGCCTTAAAACATCAGTGTTAAAGACAATCGCCGTCTCGATGACGAGACCGTATTTCATGCGCATATCGGCAAGCTCAATCTTGTCAGCGCCATCGGGAAACCATGTATCCAAGGCTGTTTGCGCAGCAAACAGCCTTGGATACAGAAGACCTTCTTCCGTATCCAAAGCTGTTATGTCGTGCAAGATAGTCTCCACGGCGTTGGGCTCAAGCCAGTCGTCCGAGTCAACGCAAATATAATATTCTCCAGATGCCTCTGTAGCACCAAGATTATGTGCAACGTGTTTTCCAGAGTTCGGCTGTTTGATATATCGAATAGGAAAGGGCGACGTGTCTAACCAAGAGACAACCATGTTCTCAGTATCGTCAGTCGATCCATCATCCACAATGAGCCATTCGAATCGAAAGTCGGTCTGAGATATTAGTGATGAATACAGGCGCTCAAGCTCATTAATACGATTATAGGTCGGTGTAAATATCGTTAATAATGTGTTGCCCATTAACGATCGCCCTTAATTATGTTCTTAAACGCCTTGAAAAGAATAACCCCTCTAGGGCCAACCGCTCTCATAACTTTATGCTTAAAATGCGTCGCCGGTCCAGCCCATGATCCGTCGAAATGATGAATAGCATACGTATTTTCAGTTACGTTAATCTCATGCGTAAGGAAATCTTTTGGGCAAAAATATTCACTTGGATAAATAGTTATCCCAGCAACTTCCTGGATGCCAGGTTTATCTTCAAGTCCAAGACCTTTAAGAATATCAGTTGTACGAACAACGACAGTGGTTTGGTCGTAGACACCACCAGTCTTTATAAAGTGATCTGACTCATAGGAATCGAGGATAGTCTTGTAGAGGCCAAGCCCCGGATTGGCCGCAAGGCCAAGCCCCGGATTGGCCGCAAGGCCAAGCCCCGGAGCGACAGCGCCGGCAGCACCAGAGCTGAAATCCTGTTCAAAACCCATAAAAGGGCCCCTTTGAATAATTTCATCGAGAGGCTTCAAAAGCTCGACATCAGTATCTAAGTAGACCCCTCCATGCTCATACAAAATCTTGAATCGCGCATAGTCGCTTGCAAATGCCCATTTCTTTACGCTTATAGCTTCGCGAACATAATCACAGCAATCAGTATCAAAGTTTGATTCGTCCCAACGAACGATCTCGTAGCCTGGCATATATTTTTCCCATGAAGCAATGCAGCGTTCAGCTAGAGGGGAAAGCGGATTACCGCCAAACCAAATGTAATGAATCTTCTTGGGTATCATGGGGTTAAAGCTCCTCAATCAAACCACAGAGCTCCTTACAGAACTCTAAGTTATGGCTCTTAAAATAGGCTCCGCATGAAAGTTCACGGGCTCGTTCTATTGCTTGAGGCAGCTCTTTAACGTCATAAATAGGCACGATACCGCCCTGACGCTCCGCCACAATGCGAACGAAATCCGCTTGATGATCATTCACGTGCTCGCCAAGGTCCCCTCGACGCGGAACAACAACAGGGACCTTCCCGGCCGCCATCGCTTCAATGAAGCTCGAAGGGCCACCATGCGTAATCACCACATCCGCAACTTCCATATAATTCTTCATCTGATGGAACGGCACAAAACGCGAGTGATCACAATGGATAGGCTCATATGTTGAATAGCCTGTCTGAATGAAAACCGGTTCCGTAAGTATCCCGTCCGCCCTGAGTTCGTCGACAGCCTTGACCAAGCGATTGAACTGCTGCTCGTGGGTGCCCACGGTAACGAAAATCATTCGACCACTTCTTAGAAAATCGAGCCGAGGTTCACGGCGTGCTTGTACACTTCCAGTTGCTCCGGCCACTGGACAACGAACAGATCAGCGATCCCGTTGAGCATCCGACCTGTCATGGTCGGCTTATCCACGCGGTCGAACACCTCTACGTAAACGCATTTGGCACCCAGCAGCTTGCCCAGCACGAAGAAAGGAACTGCCACGGCAGCTCCAGACGAGATAATCAGGTCAGGACGCTCCTTCCGCAACACCTTCCAGGCAAGAACAGTGTTCTTCAATAAATTGGGGATATTTCGATTTGTTGGGTAATGGCAGTGGATGACGCGCTCGTCCTTGAGCAGCGAGTTCGCATCCTCCTTGTCGAACGTCACCCAAAATCGTTCGAGGGCTTGCGACCATATAGGCTTGAGTAGCCACATATGCGTTAGGTGTCCACCGCTGGAGCTGGGAATGCAAACCTTTGCTTTCGAGAGATCCATCTAGCAAGCCCCCTTGCCGGTGATAACCTCGATCACCGTGAGGACGACAATCTTGAGATCAGTGACGGGTCCGCGCTTGGCGATGTACTCCAGGTCGCGCTGGACCATTCCGTCGAAACCCGTTGAATTGCGGTCGGTCACCTGCCACCATCCGGTAATGCCTGGTTTAACGGCCAAACGCTGCAGGTCGTACTCGGTGTACTCGGCCACCTCATTCGGCAGCGGCGGTCTGGGCCCGACGACGGACATCTGACCCAGGAACACGTTCAGGAACTGCGGGAACTCGTCGATGGAGTGTTTGCGGATGAACCTGCCGATCCTGGTGACGCGCGGGTCATTCTTCATTTTGAACATGGCGCCGGCGATCTCGTTCTGCTCCCTGAGATCTGCCAGGCGCTCATCGGCGTCCTTGTACATGGAGCGGAACTTCCACATGCGGAAGGTTGACAGACTGCCGTCACGGTGGGTCTGCCCCATGCGGATCTGGCTGTAGAACGGGTTGCCCTCGCTCTCAAGGCGGATGGCCGCGGCGAGCACCAGGCTCGGTACGGCGATGACGGCCAAGACACAGCCGCTGAACACGATGTCGAAGGCTCGCTTCACAACCCTGTAGACAAAGCGCGAGCGGTCCCAGTCCATGATTGATTGCATGGCCTTGTAGCGGCCGGCGCCCTCACGCCGGTCCATGGCCTGTGCAATGAGCGCCGCTCCCATGGGCGCATCCGTTGCAAATTGAGTTTTATCTGACACGTTTTTTTCCAAGACTTCGTCCCCGGGTCGGGGATCCTCCCTGTTCTTTGTAGCGGTCGCCTGCAGCTAGGCGATCGCTTTTTTAAGGTTTCGCATTACGCGCTGCTCAGCCGAAAGCACGGCAAGGCCAACGCGCGTAGTTACGCGTCGACCGCACAGATCAAGCTCCAAATAAGCAGTGCTCTTGCGTCTGTTAATAGATTTAATAAGGCCTTCGTGGCCCAGCAGCGGACCTGCCGTAACTACGACCTGGTCACCATCTTTCAGGGCCTCGCTCATGGGCACCACGCGGTCTCCCCTATGCGTAAATCCGCCAATAAGCTGGACCTCTTCTTTTGCCAGCGGCACAAACAAACCGTCCTGGGCAAGCACCCGGGCAAAGTCGTCCATGCGTAGCAGATACTGTTGCACGGTGCGGGGGTCTGCCGTATCGCAGATGAGATAACCGGGAAAGAGCGACTTGGTCGTATTGACCCATTCGCCGTGTACCTTGATCTCGGTTTGAAATTGGGGATAAAAGAGCTCTTGCATGGCGCCCACTGGCACCACGCGCTCGATGCGCTCGCGCATTATGTCTTCGCGACCGTTAATGACCTGGATCACATACCACACGAGCACCACCCCCCTTGCTGTCTTACGTGTGGCTCACGGGGTTTGGCTATGGCTTCGCCAGGGCGCTTGTGCGCGAAGGCGCTCCATATTCAAACCCTGAGCCCAGTTAGACAAGCGCGTGGCTCTGCCCCACCGTGAACGGTATGTATAAGCGCAGTTGCTAGAGACGCGGACGTGTATCGGAAAATGACCAAGTCCCCAGCTGGCTGCGTGCGAACCAGTCAAGCGGGAACAAAACTGGACCGCACGCAAACAGCTGTAGGGCTGCTACGCTTTGCCGTAGCAATTTGATGCATTACTCAATGCGAACTTTTAAATGCCCACAAAAGGAAGTGCAAAATCGCGCATGGCAATCGATATTGGAGCTCGTGGTGTTTCTGGCACCGCCGTTACGGCCGGATGCTGATCGACCCTGCGCTTTGTGACCTGCTGGAGCCGCGAGCACAGTTGAACTCATGTAACGTTAGGTATCCTAGCACAAGCTGGTAGAGAAACTGATTTGGGTTGCGTTGGACAACATATCGTTCATTTGACGTGCTTAAGGGGGTTGTTTTGGGATGTTGTTCACGTTGGCGCAGGTTATTGGGGTGCTGGCAATAATTGGGAGCGTTCCTGAAGCCCAAACGGAGCAGCGAGCTGCACTGGTAATTGCGTTTGGATAACAAACTATGTACAGACATGGGAAATAAATTGTGCAACTTTTTGTTGGCGTAGGTGGGGTTTGTGGCGCGTGGTGTTTTGGCATGAAAAAAGCCCTCGGAATTCCGAAGGCATTTGCATTCACGATGGTGGAGACGAGGGGGATCGAACCCCTGACCTCTTGACTGCCAGTCAAGCGCTCTCCCAGCTGAGCTACGCCCCCGTGACAGGGAGTTACTATAGGGGAATGTTTGCGGGGATGCAAGGGGGAATTTTGGATTGATTATCCTCCTTACGGTTTTTCCTGGGACGGGGCAGAAATAATCACCCTTCGAGCGATTATTTCTATCCACCGTCCCGATAAAACCCTGATGCGGTGGCCCTTACTTGTAGAGGTAAGCGATGGCGGTGCCGGTGTGGACTTCGATCGTGGCCGTTCTTCTAACGACATTGGAAATGCCGGTGTCGGCCAATAGGCCTAGGGGGCTGTGGTCTAGCTCCCATTCTAGGCCTCGTTCGCTGACTTTTGTGTTTGGGGCGATTGCGATGATGGAGAAGGTTTTGCCTTCGGCGCCCTGGATGGTCCAGGACTCGCCTGCGTGGAGGATGCGGGCCGCGGTCTCGTCTTCGCAGATCCAGACGGGGGCGTCGGCGTAGCCTGTAAGCAAGCCGAGCACGGACAGGGCCATGTCGGGGCGGCCTCCGGTGGCGCAGGTTGTTACTAGTTCGGCGGCTGGCCAGCGGCGGCGGATGGCGTCTAGCGCTAGAGCCAGATCGGTGTAGTCCTTGTAGGGGTTGTGGCGCTCTACTTCGAAGCCTTTGGCAGCATCGACTAGGGCGCGGCCCTCATCGCTCACCGTGTCGGCGTCACCGACATAGACATCGCAGCTCAAGCCGGCACCCAGCAGAGCATCCAGGCCGCGGTCCACGGCGACAACGTGATCGCACTCCCCTGCTAGCCGACGCAACAGATCCGCGCTCGCCACCACGGGCGAGCCGCAGACCACTAATACCTTGTCCGACACAGCCCTCGCCTACCCCTCAAACTCCAGCACGTGGGCCAAATCCAGCTCCTCGTAGCTGTCGATAAAGATATCGCAGTTGGCGCGCACCTCGTCGCGCTTCATTCGGCCATGCGGGTCATAGATGCCCACGCGTTTAAAGCCGGCGGCGCCGGAGCTCTTAAGGCCAAAGACCGCATCCTCAAACACCCATGCACGCTCAAACTTGTGCCCATGGCGCTCCTCCAGACGGCGCAGCGCCAGCTCGTATACGTCGGGGAACTGCTTGGAACGACCTGCCTCGCCCGTCGTGGTAACAAACTCCATGTAAGCGTCGAGCCCGGCACCAGCGAGCGCAGACTGCACCAGCTCGGCCGGCGTGGACGTAGCCACGCACATGGCAATGCCTGCCGCCTTCGCCTGCTCCAAAAACGCCAGGAGCCCCTCGCGCGGCGGCACCTTGGAGTACCCATCAATCAGGATATTGCTCAGCTCACGGTACAGCTCCTCGCCATTCGCGCCAATGCCCCAGGTGTCGTGGTAGGCCTGACACTCATCCTCCAGCGACAAATGCTCAAACTGGGCAAAATCGTCGACCGTTACGTCGACACCGTGGCGGTGCAATAACTCTGGCTGAGCATAAGCCCAAACGGGGGTGCTATTAACCAGCGTGCCGTCGCAATCGAAAATAAAAGCAACCTTGGGAGCGGCGGTATGGGACATAAACGAACCTTTCGATATCACATGGTAAACATCCTGCTAAAAACGTTTTACCAAACGTCAGCCAAACAATTTTGAAACCCAAATTGGTAAAACTGTCAAGAGTTTTACCACGGCAATTCTGCCAGTGGTATAAACATGTCGCTTACCGATTAAACGCCCCCGCAAATCCGCTTTCGTCCATAAAACTAACGCACAGGTGTTATCGTAGTTTCTGCCGAAAGTTCCACCGAGCACGCGAGGTGGAACGAATCATAGAACTATCGCCGTCCCTTCGATTCGTGCAGCCTTGGACCTTTCGCATCTAGTCACCAAGGCAACACGCTGCCGCGTCATGATGGGATCAAACGTGAGCGATACAAAGCTAAAGCCAGCAACCAAAAAGCCTGCTACCCGTAAAGCTGCCCCGCACGCGCCGGAGCTCACCAAAGACGATGTCTATCTGTTTGGCATCGGTACGTGGGAGCGCAGCTGGGAAAAGATGGGCGCGCACCCCGACACGCAGAACCGTACGCGCGGCTGGCGTTTTTGCGTTTGGGCGCCCGACGTAAAGAGCGTTCACGTCATTGGCGAATTTAACGACTGGGATGAGCAGGCCAACCCGCTGGTGCCCGTGCATACGAGCTCTATTTGGGAAGGCTTTATTCCTGGCGCCGAGCAGGGCCAGCTCTATAAATACCTTATCGAGACCAACGAGGGCGAAAAGCTCTACAAGGCCGATCCGTATGCCTTTAAGGCCGAGTGCCCTCCGGGTACCGCCAGCGTGCTGTGGACCCTCGATGGCTACCAGTGGAACGATACCGCGTGGCTCAAGCGCCGCGCCGGCCATAACCACATGTCGCAGCCGCTCAACATCTACGAGGTGCATATTGGCTCGTGGAAGCGCCACGGCGACGTGCCGCAGGGCGAGCCGGACGAGTACGGCAACTACCCAGGCCCCATGGATCCCTTCCCCGCGCAGCGCGGCGAGTTCTACACATACGACGACCTTTCGGTGGAGCTCGTGGACTACGTCCGCGACATGGGCTACACGCATATCGAGGTCATGCCGCTTATGGAGCATCCCTTCGATGGCTCCTGGGGCTACCAGACGACCGGCTATTACGCCGCCACGTCGCGCTACGGCAACCCGCAGCAGCTCATGCACTTTATCGATGCATGCCACGAGGCAGGCATCGGCGTGATTATGGACTGGGTGCCCGGCGGTTTTTGCGCCGACTCCCACGGCCTTGCCACCTTTAACGGCCATATGCTGTTTGAGCACGAGATTCACCCCAACTGGGGCACGCACAAGTTTGACTTCGCCCGCGGCGAGGTCCGCTCGTTCCTGGTCTCCAACGTTCTGTACTGGCTCGAAAACTTCCACGTGGACGGCATTCGCATGGACGGCGTGTCCAGCATGCTGTACCTCAACTTTGGCATCGACGATCCCGGCCAAAAGAAGTTCAACAAGTACGGTACCGAGGAGGACCTGGACGCCAGCGCGTTTATCCGTCAGGTCAACTGCGCCGTTGAGGCACACTACCCCGACGTGATGATGATGGCCGAGGAATCCACCGCGTGGCCGCTCGTGACCTATCCGCCGCAGGACGGCGGCCTGGGCTTCCACTACAAGTGGGACATGGGCTGGATGAACGACACCCTGCACTACATGCAGACCGATTTTCCGTGGCGCCCCGGCAACCACGGGCTGCTCACGTTCTCCATCATGTATGCCTTTACCGAGAACTTCATCTGTCCGCTGAGTCACGACGAAGTCGTGCACGGCAAGTGCTCGCTCATCGGCCGTATGCCGGGCGACTGGTGGCGCCAGTTTGCCGGCCTGCGCACGCTGGCCTTCTACCAGATGACGCACCCCGGTGCCAAGCTCAACTTTATGGGCAACGAGATCGGCCAGTTTATTGAGTGGCGCTACTACGAGTCCATTCAGTGGTTCTTGACCGAGGAGTACGAGACCCACCGTCATCATCAGGCGTTTATCAAGGCGCTCAACCACCTGTACACCGCCGAGCCCGCCCTGTACGAGCGCGGCTACACCGACGACGGCTTTACCTGGATCGACGCGGATAACTCCAAACAGTCCATCGTGAGCTTTGTGCGCCAGGGCGAGGACGTCGATGACGACTTGGTAATCCTGATCAACTTTGACCCGGCGAGCTACGAGAGCTTCCGCGTGGGAGTGCCGCGCGAGGGCGACTGGGAGGTCATCTTTGATTCCGACCGTCCCGAGTTTGGCGGCAGCGGCTATGCCGGCGAGGAGCCCTACACCTGCTCGAGCGAGCCCTATCCCTGGAACGGGCAGATGGATTCCATCGAGATGAAGGTGCCCGGCCTGGCAGGCGTGGTGCTCAAACGCCGCGGTCCCAGCAGCTATAAGCCGCCTGTTATTGAGGCTCCCAAGAAGGCGACGCGCAAGCGTGCGTCCTCGGTAAAGCCCAAGGCCGCGGCTGCCAAGAAGGCTCCGGTTAAGTCGAAGACTGCCAAGTCTGCCGCCAAGACCACGGCCAAGTCCACCACGGCCAAGAAGGCGGTCACCAAAAAGACCGCTCCCAAGGCCAAGGCAGCTGCTGTTAAGGCTCCTGCCAAGAAAGCGTAACAAAAGCGTTACAGCTGTAATTACCCGCCCCGCGGGGGCGTAGGATACAAGTCATAGACGTTCCGGGAGAAACATCCCCGGGGGAAGGAACGTATGAATAAGATCTTCGACAACAAGCAGGAGTTTACCGAGCTCTATCGCGATGCCGTCATGAGCATCAGCGGCAAGAGTGTCGAGGCCGCTAGCGACCTCGACCGCTTTAACGCACTGGCCAAGCTCGTGGCCGAGAAGGCCCGCACCGTTGCCACCAAGAGCGACGCCCGCGTCACCGCCGAGGGCAAGAAGCGCGTGTACTACTTCTCGATCGAGTTTTTGATCGGCCGCCTGCTCGACAACTACCTGCTCAACTTTGGCGTGCGCGACATGGTCGCCGAGGCGCTCGACGACATGGGCTTCGACCTTTCCGTCATCGAGAACCAGGAACCCGATCCGGCGCTGGGCAACGGTGGCCTGGGCCGTCTGGCCGCATGCTTCCTGGATTCCATGGCAGCCGAGGGCATCGCCGGCTACGGCAACGGCATGCGCTACCGCTACGGCCTGTTTAAGCAGGAGATCGTCAACGGCAGCCAGGTCGAGGCCACCGACGAGTGGCTCACCCACGGCTATCCCTGGGAGGTCCGTCGTCAGGACAAGGCCGTGACCATTAAGTTTGGCGGCCGCGTCGAGGGCTTTGAGGAGAACGGCCGCACGTTCTACCGCACGGTGGACACGCAGGACATCCTGGCCGTCCCTTATGACATCCCCGTCGTGGGCTATGCCGGCGAGACCGTCAACAAGCTGCGCGTCTGGGCCGCCGAGCCGGTCGAGGAGCACTTTGACCTGGAGGCCTTCAACCGCGGCGACTATGCCCTGGCCGACGCCGAGCGCGCCGAGGCCGAGGCCATCAGCGCCATCCTCTACCCCAACGACGCCGGCGAGCACGGCCGTCTGCTGCGCCTGAAGCAGGAGTACCTGTTTGTCTCGGCCGGCATCTACAGCCTGCTCGATACCTTTGAGAAGGAGCACGGCGAGAACTGGGAGCTGCTGCCGCAGTTTGTGGCTATCCACACCAACGACACGCACCCCGCCATGTGCGGACCCGAGCTCATGCGCATCCTCATCGACGAGAAGAAGCTCGAGTGGGACGACGCCTGGAACATCGTGACGCAGGTCGTGAGCTACACCAACCACACCATCCTGCCCGAGGCCCTGGAGAAGTGGCCCATCGGCATGTTCTCCAAGCTCCTCCCCCGCGTGTACCAGATCATCGACGAGATCAGCCGTCGTTGGCACGAGTCGTTCGACACCACGCAGGAGGGCTGGCAGGAGCGTCTGCGTCAGACCGCCATCCTGTGGGACGGCGAGATTCGCATGGCCAACCTGTCCGTGATCTGCAGCCACAGCGTCAACGGCGTGGCCAAGATCCACTCCGACATCATCAAGAACATCGTGCTCAAGGACTTCTATGCCCTGACGCCCGAGAAGTTCAACAACAAGACCAACGGCATCTCGCACCGTCGCTTCTTTGCCGAGGCCAACCCCACCTACGCCAAGCTCGTGACCGAGGCCATTGGCGACGGCTGGCTTAAGGACGCCTTTGAGCTGGAGAAACTCAAAGAGTTCCAGAACGATACCGAGTTCCTGAAGGCCGTGGGTGCCTCCAAGCGCGCCAACAAGGAGCGCCTTGCCGCCTATGTTAAGGCTGAGACAGGTCTGGTCATCGACCCCAACACCGTCTTCGATGTTCAAGTTAAGCGCTTCCACGCCTACAAGCGACAGCTCATGAACATCATGAAGGTGATGGACATCTACAACCGTCGCATCGCCGATCCCAACTTCCACGTAACGCCGACGACCTTCATCTTTAGCGGCAAGGCCGCCTCGAGCTACACCTTTGCCAAGGAGACCATCCGCCTCATTAACTCCGTGGCCGACGTCATCAACAATGACCCGCGCGTCAACGAGGTCATGAAGGTCTGCTTTATCCCCAACTTCCGCGTGAGCAACGCCCAGCTCATCTACCCCGCCGCCGAGATTTCGGAGCAGATCTCCACGGCCGGCAAGGAGGCCTCGGGCACGTCCAACATGAAGCTCATGATGAACGGCGCCATTACGCTGGGCACCCTCGACGGCGCCAACATCGAGATCGCCGACCTGGCCGGCCGCGAGAACGAGGCCATCTTTGGTCTGACCGCCCCCGAGGTCGAGCAGCTCTGGGCATCGAACAGCTACTTTGCGTGGGATACCCTCAACGGCGACCGCGAGCGTCTGGGCCGCGTGATGGACGAGCTCAAGGACAACACCTTTGCGGGTCTTTCGGGCAACTTCGAGAGCATCTACAACGAGCTCATGAACAACAACGACCCCGACCTGGTCATGGCAGACTTCCGCAGCTACGTGGATGCGTGGGAGAAGCTCACGGGCAGCTACGGCGACCAAGAGACCTGGAACCGCAAGGCCCTGCTCAACACCGCCTCGAGCGGCTGGTTCTCGAGCGACCGCACCATTCGCGAGTACCGCGACGAGATCTGGCACGCTTAAAGGCCGCGAGCTCCCCTTTGCCAGCACGGCATTACTCGACGGGCGCGACCGAGCGCCGCGCCCCTCGCTAATGGGTTTAGGAACATCGATGACAGAAGGAGAAATCGATGAGTAAGAAAGAATGCATCGCGATGCTCCTCGCAGGAGGACAGGGCAGCCGATTGGGGGCACTCACCCAAAAGATCGCTAAGCCGGCGGTTAGCTTTGGTGGCAAGTTCCGCATTATCGACTTTTCGCTCTCCAACTGCTCCAACTCGGGCATCGACACGGTGGGCGTCCTGACGCAGTATCGCCCCTACCTGCTGCATGCCTACGTGGGCTCCGGCGAGGCTTGGGATCTGGACAGCCGCGACGGCGGCGTTTCGATCCTGCCGCCGTACGAGACGCAGACCGGCGGCGCCTGGTATGCGGGCACGGCCGACGCCATTACGCAGAACCTGGACTACATCAAGGCCAACGACCCCAAGTACGTCCTGATTCTTTCGGGCGATCACCTGTATCGCATGGACTACCGCAAGATGCTCAAGACGCACATTGAGAACAACGCTGACCTCACGGTGAGCGTTATGCCCGTGCCGTGGGAAGAGGCCAGCCGCTTTGGCATCCTGACCACCGACCCCGAGGACGGCCGCATCACCAAGTTCACCGAGAAGCCCGATAAGCCCGATTCGAACCTCGCGTCCATGGGCATCTACATCTTCTCGGCCGACGTGCTGATCGAGGCGCTCGAAGAGGACGCTCTGGACCAGCGCTCGAGCCACGACTTTGGCAAGGACATCATCCCCAAGCTGCTCGGCGAGGGCAAGCGCCTGTACAGCTACGAGTTCCACGGCTTTTGGAAGGACGTCGGCACCATCGCCAGCTTCCACGAGACCTCGATGGACCTGCTGGGCAACAACCCCGAGTTCGATCTGTTCGACAAGCACTTCCCCATCATGTCCAACATCACCACGCGTCCGCCGCACTACATTGGCCCGGACGGCCGCCTGGACGACTGCCTGGTCTCCAACGGCTGCAAGATCTACGGCACCGCTCGCCACTCGATTCTTTCGACCGATGTCATCATCGAGGAGCGCGCTGTGGTCGAGGATTCCGTGCTGCTGCCGGGCGCGCACGTTAAGAGCGGCGCGCACATCTGCCGCGCTATTTTGGGCGAGAACTCCACGGTCGAAGAGGGCGTGAAGCTCGGCTCTGTCGATACCACCAAGGATACGGCCGTCGTTGGAAATGACGTCGTTATCGGGAAGGGGGAATGATCCGATGATCAATCGCAAGGCCATCGGTTATATCACCGCTAACTACTCTTCGACCTACGGCAGCGTCCTGCTCAAGGACCGCCCCATCGCGTCCGTCCCGTTTTTGGGCCGCTACCGCCTGATCGACTTCCCGCTGTCCAACATGATGAATGCCGGTATTAAGACCGTCGGCGTCGTCATGCCGGGCAATTACCGCTCGCTGATCGACCACGTGGGTTCGGGCAAGGACTGGGGCCTGGACCGCAAGAAGGGCGGCCTGTTCATGGTGCCCGGCAACGCGTATGGCACCACCAAGGGCGGCATGCGCTTCCTGCTGCGCGACATCATCTCCAACAAGACGCTGTTCCAGCGCTCGGACAAGCCCTATGTTGTGATGATGGGCACCAACATCATCTTTAACATGGACCTCAACACCATCATCGACGCGCACGAGAACTCCGGTGCCCAGATGACCGTGGTGTACTGCAAGGCCACGCGCAACGTCGATGACGAGACCAAGCTCGAGATTAACGAGAACGGCCGCCTGACGGGCGTGAGCGCTGGCGTCGCGTACGGCGACAACGCCTCTATGGACTGCTGCATCGTCAACCGCGAGACGCTGCTCGAGATTATCGACCACTACCAGGCCGCCGACTATCTGGACCTGCTCGAGGCACTCCAGGGCGACTTTGGCAACATCGACGTGTGCAGCTACGAGTACAAGGGCGAGGTCGTGGGTGTGTTTAGCGAGAAGTCGCTGTACCGCCGCAGCATGGACCTGCTCGACCAGACCGTGGCCGACCAGCTCTTCGATCCCGAGCGCCCGATCCTGACCAAGGCTCACGACGTGCCGCCTTCGCGCTATGCGACCGGCAGCCACGCGTGCAACTCGATCATCTCGGCCGGTTGCATCATCAAGGGCACCGTGCGCAACTCGATCCTGTCGCGCGGCGTCGTGGTCGAGGAAGGCGCCTCGGTGACCAACTCGATCATCAACCAGAGCTGCATCATCAAGAGCGGCGCACGCGTCGAGAACGCCATTCTGGACAAGAACAACGTGGTTCCCACCAACACCGAGCTTCGCGGCACGCCCGAGAACATCCTGGTGCTGGGCAAGGCCCCGTTAACTTCTGATATCACCAACGCGAGCTAGCTTTGGCACCGCAACATCGCTCGTAACACGTAGAATAGCCGCCCGGTTTGCGCCAGGCGGCTATTCTCGAATTGCAACAGGGAGACAATATGGCTGATTCCAGCAAAAAGATGCAGATCGTGTTTGCCTCGGCCGAGTGCGCACCGTTTGTTAAGACCGGTGGCCTGGGTGACGTGGCAGGCTCGCTGCCTGCGGCGCTTGTACGCGCCGGCGCCGAAGTCATCGTGATGGTGCCAAAGTACGCCACCATCAAGGACGAGTACAAGGCGCAGATGGAGCACTTCTCCGACTTTTACGTGAGCCTGGGCTGGCGTAACGAGTACTGCGGGCTGGAAAAGCTCGAGCACGACGGCGTCACCTATATGTTCATCGACAACGAGCGCTACTTTGCGCGCGACTATCCGTACGGCTTCTTTGACGACGGCGAGCGCTTCGCGTTTTTCTCCAAGGCCATCACCGAGAGCCTACAGCACCTGCCGGCCGGCTTTGAGTGCGACATCCTGCACTGCAACGACTGGCAGACGGCATTGGCGCCCGTGTTTTTGCGCGAGTTCTACCAGGGCCTGCCGCTGTACGACCGAGTCAAGACCGTGTTCTCGATTCACAACGTGGCGTTCCAGGGCCAGTTTAGCGACACCGTGATGGAGGACATCCTGGGTGTGGCACATATTCCGGCGGCCGCCTCGCAGCTGCGTTGCGACGCCTGCAGCATCAACTACATGCTGGGCGCCCTGCGCTATGCCGACGCCATCACCACGGTGAGCCCCACCTATGCCAACGAGATCCAGACGCCCGAGTTTGGCGAGGGCCTGGACGGCGTACTGCGCGAGCGTTCCTACGCGCTGCAGGGCATTTTGAACGGCATTGACGTTGCGGGCTTTGACCCGGCAACAGACAAGCGAATTGCCGCCAACTACACCGTGGAGGACCGTTCCGGCAAGGCCGTGTGCAAGGCCAAGCTGCAGGAGGAACTGGGCCTCGAGGTTCGCGACGACCGTCCGCTCATGGTGATGGTCACGCGTCTGACGCGCCAGAAGGGCATGGATCTGGTCATGTACGCGCTCGACCGCATCCTGTCCGGCGGCGTGCAGGTGGCGGTGCTGGGCACCGGCGACCGCGATTACGAGGACGGCCTGCGCTACTTCCAGGACAAGTACCCCGGCACCATGGCCGCACGCATCGAGTTCGATCCGGCGCTGTCGCAGCGCATGTATGCCGCCGCCGACATGTTCCTGATGCCTTCGAAGTTTGAGCCCTGCGGCCTGTCGCAGATCATTGCCATGCGCTACGGCACCCTGCCCATCGTGCGCGAGACCGGTGGCCTGAAGGACACCGTGATCCCGTATAACGAGTTTACCGGCGAGGGCACGGGATTCTCGTTTAGCAACTTTAACGGCGACGAGATGGGCGACGCGGTATTCCGCGCGGCGCGCCTGTTCTGGGATAACCGCGACGCTTGGAACCAGCTGGTCACGCAGGCCATGAGCCAGGACTTTAGCTGGACGCGCTCGGCCGATAAATATCTGGACCTGTACTTCTTTATGCATCCGGAGATTGAGAGGCCGGTGGCGGTTGTCGACGAGTCTGAGGCTGTTGCTGAGCCGGTGGCCGCTGAGGAGTCCAAGGTCGAGGAGAAGCCGGTTGAGGCTGAGCCCGTTAAGACCGATCCTAAGGTGAAGGTCGAGGCTACTCCCGAGCCTGAGCCTGAGGTGAAGCCTGCTGCGAAGCCTGCGGCAAAGAAGACCACGACTCGTAAGACGACGGCTAAGAAGGCCACTGCGAGCAAGACCACCGCTGCCAAGACAACGACCACGCGCAAGCGCACAACCGCAGCTGCCAAGAAGGCCGCCGAGGCCGAGGCCGTTTCCGAGGTAAAGGCCGAGGCCGCCGTCGAGGCACCGGCCAAGACCACTGCCAAGAAGACGGCTGCGACCGCCAAGAAGACCACGGCAAAGAAGTCAACGACCACGAAGGCCGCCACGACCAAGGCAGCCGCAAAGCCGGCCGCGAAAGTCGAGGAGACGCCCGCCGAGACCAAGGCCGAGGCATCCGTCGAAGCCAAGCCGGCCGCCAAGACCACCACGCGCAAGCGTGCCACGACGACGGCCAAGAAGACCACGACCAAGGCTGCTGCTCCCAAGGCAGAGGCTAAGCCCGCTGCTGCCAAAGTGGAGCCCAAGGCCGAGGTAAAGGCCAAGCCGGCGCCGAAGACCGCTGAGGTCAAGGCCGCCCCGAAGGCAGAGGCTAAGCCCGAGCCTGCCAAAGAGACCCCGGTCTCCCCCGCCGCTCCGGCCGAGGAAAAGGCTCCGACCAAGAAGACGTCCGTCCGCAAGGCAACGGCCACCCGCAAGCGCCGCTAGTCCACAGACGATCCAAAACCTCATCAAACCCTTAGCAAGGGGCGCTCCAACCGGGCGCCCCTTATCTGTAGATAGTTGGTAAAACGATTTTCTAGGACAACCGTTCGCCGATGGTAAACGGATGTTGTTTATACAGCCTGTGTGCAACAGATATACTTACATCCTGTGCGTAAAGCCCATGGCCAGCAGGTCATGATTCTATTGAACTGGACCGTACTATGAGATTGATACACAACAGCCGTCTGCCGCAGTTTCGCACTCCGTTTGGCGCTGTGACCACAGGAACTACCCTTTCGCTCTCCGTGATTCTGGAGGATGCCGACCCCGCGCAGGCAACGCTTACGCTGCGCACCTGGGTCGATGAGATCGGTGAGTCTCTGTATCCCATGACGCACGAGGGCGACGGCATATTTACCGTAGAGCTTGAGTGCACCGAGCCCTGTCTCATCTGGTACAGCTTTATCTGCAATATCGAGGGCCAGCCCGAGGTTCGTCTGGGCGCACCACAGGGCCGCACCGGCGGCGAAGGCATAACCTACGATTACGCCGAGGTGCCGTCATTCCAGGTCACCGTCTACAAGCACCGCGAAGTTCGACCCGAGTGGTACGAGCGTGGAATGGTCTACCAGATCTTCCCCGATCGCTATGCCCGTGACGAGCACTGGCGCGAGCGCACGCTGGCCGAGGTCGAAAAACCGCGCAACGGAATCCAGCGCCGGATGGTCGAGGACTGGAACGAGCCGCCCGTTTACGAGCGCGCCGAGGACGGCTCCATCAAGACCTGGGACTTCTACGGCGGATCGCTCAAGGGTATCCAGGAAGACCTGCCTCGCATCGCCGAGCTGGGCTTTACAGCCATCTACCTCAACCCCATTTTTGAAGCCGCGAGCAACCACCGCTACGACACCGCCGATTACACCAAGATCGATCCGATTCTGGGCACCGAGCAGGACTTTACCGAGCTATGCGAGGCGGCCGAGAAGCTGGGCATTTCCATCATTTTGGACGGTGTGTTCAACCACACGGGCGACGATTCGATCTACTTCAACCGCTACGGCAACTATCCCGGCGTCGGTGCGTGGCAGAGCGAGGACTCGCCATGGCGCGATGCGTTTTATTTCCACGAGGACGGCTCGTACGACTGCTGGTGGGGCGTAGGCAATATGCCCGCCATCAATGAGAGCTCTGAGCTGGTGCGCGAGCGGCTCCTGGGCAAGGACGGCGTGATCCGTAAATGGCTGCGCGCCGGCGCTCACGGCTGGCGCCTAGATGTGGCCGACGAGCTTTCCGACGATTTCCTTGCCGAGATCAAAAAGGCCGTGCTCGCCGAGAAGCCCGACGCGCTGCTGCTCGGCGAGGTCTGGGAAGATGCCTCCAACAAGATCAGCTACGGCCATCTGCGTCGCTATCTGCAAGGCTCCGAGCTCGACTCGGCTATGGATTACCCCTTCCGCGACATGGTCATCGGCTTTTTGATGGGCTACAAAAACGCCTACCAAGCTGCCGAGGATATCGAGACCCTACGTGAGAACTATCCGCGTGAGGCCCTGTCTTGCGCGCTTAATCTGCTTTCGAGCCACGACCGACCGCGCATTATCTCGGTGCTCGGCGGCGGCCCCGACGAGTCGCAGCTGCCCGAGTGCGAGCGCAGCAAATGGCGTCTGGACGAGAACGCAATGGGCCTGGCCAAGAGCCGTTTTTGGCTCGCGACGCTCATGCAGATGACGTTCCCGGGCGTTCCATCGATCTATTATGGCGACGAGTACGGCTTGGAGGGTCTCACCGATCCGGGCAATCGTCGCACCATGCCGACCAAGGAAGACCTGCACGACTTCGATACGTTTGCGATCGTCAAGAATGCATCTGCCGTGCGACGCGCGCTGCCGTTTATGATCGACGGTGAAATCAAGGCCTTCGCGCTCAATGACGAAGTGCTGGCCTACAACCGTACCGGTAACGACGGCGAGTCCGCGACCGTTATCATCAACCGCAGCCTGCGCAATTCACACCGGGTGACGATTCCGGCGCTCGGCGAATGCGCGAGCGATGTGATTAGCGGTCACGAGTGCGAGATCCACAACGGTACCGTCACGCTCGATCTTTATCCGCTGGGCTCGTCGATCATCTACCACCACTCCGAGCAGCGCCTGCAGGAGCCGCTCGATCACGGCGCGGGCGTCGTGTGCCATATCACCTCGGTGCCGACCGACGATGGCAAGCCCGGCACGATCGGCGCGCCCACGCGTCGCTTTATCGACCATCTGGCCGCCATGGGCATGCGCTACTGGCAGGTTCTCCCTGTCAACCCCACGGACTTCTTCCGCTCACCTTACGCCGGTCCTTCGGCCTTTGCGGGCAATATCGACCTGCTACCCGAGAGCCACGAGGAACTGGCGGCCGACTTTGAGACCTGGAAGGCCCGCGGAGGCGAGGATGCCGATCCGCTGTACACCGCGTTTAAACATCGCAATGCCGATTGGCTCGAGAAATACTGCGTCTACATGGCCGTTAAGAAGTACTTTGAGGGCGAGTCGCGCCATGATTGGCCGGAAGATGTCGCGCGATACAACGAGCATCTGATCGACGACAAGCGCTTCCACAACGAGGCCGAGCTGCAGGCGTACATGCAGTACCGCTTTGACCTGGCTTGGTGCGAGCTCATGAACTATGCGCACAAGAAGGGCATCGAGGTCATCGGCGATATTCCTATGTACGTGTCCGACGATTCGGCAGACGCGTGGAGCGAACCCGAGAACTTCTGGCTGTCCGATACCGGCAAGGCGATTGAGATTTCCGGTGCGCCGCCCGACAACTTTGCGCCCGAGGGCCAGGTGTGGGGCAACCCGACGTTCCGCTGGGACCACATGAAGCAGAACGGCTATAGCTGGTGGATGGATCGCCTGCGCCGCGCGTTCTCGCTCTACGACCGCGTACGCTTGGATCACTTCCTGGGATTCCACAGCTACTATAGTATCCCCGCAGGCAAGGCTTGCGCCGAAGGTCGCTGGCTGGCGGGACCGGGCAAGGACCTATTCCAGACCGCTTATGACGAGCTGGGTCCGCTCAACTTTATCGCTGAGGACCTGGGCTATTTGACGCCCGGTGTTCGTGCTATGGCCTCGACTTGCGGTTTCCCCGGCATGGACGTGCTGGAGTTTAGCGACTACGATGTCCGTTGCGGCGTGCATCCCACGCCCGGCAAGATTCTGTACACCTCGACGCACGATACGTCGACGCTGGCCGGTTGGTGCACACGTTCCTTTGCCGGCGGCGACGAGCCGAGCGGTATTGAGGTGGCGGCCAAGCTGATGAGTGACGCGCTGGCAAGCGACGCTCCCCTGGTGATGATGCCGCTACAGGATATCCTGGGGCTTAGCGACGACGCGCGCATGAACGTGCCGGGTGTCGCCACAGGCAACTGGACCTGGCAGGCCGACGAGGCCGACGTTGCGGCCGCCGAAGGCAAAACTGCACAGCTCCTGCGCAACACCCATAGATTCTGGGGCGAAGCGTGATAAAACCCCCGATATAGGGTACAGTTACAGACGTTTGAATTTTTGCGGGCAGAGTAATCTGCCCGCTTTGTGCTGAAAAGGAAGTATTATGGCGCGCTACGATTACAAGTGCTCGAGCTGCGGCAACGTGTTTGAGGTTGAGCATCCCATGTCCGAGACTCCCGAGGTCGTGTGCCCGAGCTGCGGTGCCCCGGCAGTCAAAACGTTCTCGGCCAGCGGTATTAAATTTGAGGGCAGCGGTTTCTACAACACCGACCAGCGAAGCGGCGGTTCCAGCACTAGCGCCACCAGCGGCTGCTGCGCCAACTGCCCGCATAGCCACTAGGAACCAAACAGCCCCGCGACCGACACCGATCGCGGGGCTGTTTCTTTGGCTACCCAGGCATCACTATGAGTTGCGGTGAAATAAGGACTGTTTGGCGGGCAGAAGCCGCTATTCAATCCCTATTTCACCGCAAATTAGTAGTTACTTGTGGACCAGGCGGGCGCAGAAGTGGCCGTCGTAGGAGTCGGCGTTTACCGGCACGCTTTGGAAGAGGCCTCGATCGTTCTGGCGTACGGATACGAGCTTCTTGGCCTGCGCGAAATCGGGAAGTTGCAGAATCTGCGCCTCGGAAAGGGGTGCCACACTAAAGCCGGCACCCTCGGGAGAGTTCAGGAAAGCGTCCACAACCTGCGTGTTCTCCTCGTCGAAGACCGAGCACGTTGCATAGATGAGCTCGCCGCCGGAAGCCACGCGCGCGGCGGCTTCCTTGAGCATCGTCAGCTGCAGTTTGGGCAGCTCAACCGTCACATCGTTTTCGGTCAGACGCCACGGAATCTCGGGATGACGACGCATGGTTCCGGTGCCAGAGCACGGTGCATCGATAAAGACCGTGTCAAACTTAACCGGCTTGCCAAGCATGGCATCAAACGATGTGAGCACCTCATCAAGCTCGCAGGCATCACCCGAAACCGTACGGACGCCCTGAATACCGGCCTTATGCAGGCGAGCTAGATTCAGATCGCACTTGCGATCATGAAGATCGAGCGCCGTATGCTGACGCTCATAGCCCGCACGCTTGGCTTGACACATCATCACATAGGTCTTGGTACCGCGACCAGCACCAATCTCAAGGCAGCTACCAGGGCGCGTGGCAGCTGTGGCGATAAGCTGCGCGTTGAGATCAGACGCCACCGCGGCAGCACGCTCAAACACACCCGAAGCAACGGTAACCTGGGCATCAACCGGGGCATGGCAGCCCGGAAAGACAGGCGCGACGAGCTGCGAGATATACGGATCGGGCTTAGTCGCAAAAGCGTTCTCATGCAGGGCCAGCGGCGCGGGGGCCAGATTGCCGGCAAAGTTAAGCGCACCCTCTGGCGTGTCAAACGAAGCCATAATACGAGCGCACAGCCAACGCGGCAGGCCCATCAGGCGCGACAGACGAACCAAGCGTCGCTCAGACTCATCTACATCGGACGCAGTAGCAAAGTCCTCAACGTTGTCCGTGACCTTATGCAGTACGGCATTGGCCAAACCTGCGGCAGACTTAGCTCCACTGCGCACCAGCTCGACACCCTGACTTACGGCAACGCGGCCAGGCGTATGCAGATAGAGCATCTCGAAGGCCGAGATACGGAGCGCCATGCGAACACGCGGCGCAACCTTTTTAGGCTTATCAAGAAACTGGTCGAGCAGCTCGTCCAAAATACCCTGGGTGGCTGCAACTCCAAGTGCCAAACGAGCGGCAAAAGCAGAATCGCGCTGGTCAATGGCCTTGGCCGAAGCACGGGAAGACAGCACGTCGCGCGCGTACATGCCGCGGCGATCGGCCTCCATCAACACATCGAGCGCAAGCTTGCGCGCGGGAGACAACTTGCTCATGACAAAACACCCCAGATAAGATCGGCGCCCTGCAGGCCAGCAGCCCAAGCAGAAGCGGCCATAGCACGCTTGCCATCAGGCTTAACCTCGAGCAACTCAACCGAACCATCGGAAAGACCCAGGTAAACACGCTTGGCCTTAACGAGAACCTGATCCTCGCCAAGCGACACATCAGCCGGCGCAGCATCGAGCACGCGCACGGTCTTGCCGGCAATCACGCAACGAGCAGGCGCGGTATCGGACGAAGCGAGCACATGCCGCACGCAATCGAGCGCCGTCATCTGCGGATCCAGACGCATCTCCTGCTTGGAAATCTTGGCGGCATGAGTGACGAGCGACTCATCCTGCTCAGTCCAAACAGCCGAGCCATCGGCAAGCGAGGGAAGCGTATCAGCCAACAGTTTGCCGCCAAGCTCGCCAAGCTCCATGGTCAGCGCCTCAGCATGCTTACCGGCAACCGACGTGGAAGCCTGAGCACAATAAGCACCAGTATCCACGCCATGCCCGATGCGCATGATAGAAACGCCAGCAACCTCATCACCAGCAAGAATGGCACGCTGAATAGGAGCAGCGCCGCGCCAACGAGGCAGCAGCGAAGCATGGACATTCACAATACCAAGCGGCGCCATATGCAGCACCTCATCGGGCAAAATGCAGCCATAGGCAGCCACGCAGAAAATATCAGCCCGCGCAGCCTGGAGCGCCTCAACGACCTCCGGCGTCATACGATTAGCCTCAATAACCGGCAACCCCAGCTCAAGCGCCTTAGCCTTAACAGGAGACGGCTCCAACTTTTTACCACGCCCGCGAACAGCATCGGGACGAGTAATAACAAGCGCAATCTCATTCCCAGCCTCAACAAGCGAAGTCAGCGAAGGCACAGCAAAATCAGGCGTACCCATAAACACAATACGCATAAAAGTTAGTCTCCTCTCAATAACGAGCCGAGACGGCTACAAAAGAAGCGCTCCAGGTCGCGAACGCACCCAGCCGCAAGAACAATTCAACAAAGACAAATATACCCAAAAACAAAGAAAGGGCCGCATAAAAGCAGTCCTCCCAACAAAGCCCCTATCAGCGAAGACGCCCCTCCCTGGCCAACGGCACCCGGGCAAACCGGGCCAGAACAACGCAGTCCCCGGTGCTGAGCGCCCACATATCGTCCCGCGCGCAGTTTCGCAGCAAAGCGAGAATGTTTGAGCACGGGATGATATGTGGGCGCTCAGCACCGGGGACGGTGGGACCTACTCCGTCTCGCCCGGTCGAGCGCCGCGGGCCAGGGCGTCCTGGTACTCCTTGACTGCCTTGAGCCTCTGCATGGGCTTAAGGCGCTCGAACATGGTGTTGCCGTGCAGGTGATCGATCTCGTGCTGCAGGCACACACAAAACAGGTCGCCCGAGGCCTCGTAGCGAATCAGGTTGGCATCCAGGTCGTACGCCTCGACGACGACATGGTCGGGACGCTCGATCTCGCAGCTAATGCCGGGGATGGATAGGCAGCCCTCGCTAAACGGCACCAGATGGTCGCTCTGCTCCACAATCACGGGGTTAATGAGCACGTACGGATCGTAGTCGTTCTTGTCGCTGTAGTCGCAGTCGATGGTGACGAGCTGAATGAGCTCGCCGATCTGCGGAGCAGCCAGGCCGCACCCGCCGTTCTCGAACATCATCTTCTTCATCTTCTCGGTAAGAGCCTCGATCGCAGGGGTGATTTCCTCGATGACGGCACACTCCTGGCGCAGACGAGGGTCGGGGGACAGTACGATTCCGTTGGCTTCCATGGCCATCCTTTCGGTTTGTTACATCAAATCATAGGCATCGACGTCAACGCTCACGCTCACGCCGCGCACGGAGCCCACCTCTTTGAGGCAGGCGTCGATATCATAAGAGACATGGTACCCCACGGGCGACTTCACAAGCAGATGGAAGCGGTAACGGTCCTTGGCTCTCTCGATTACACACGAAGCTGGGCCCAGCACCTGCGGCACCGCGCTGCCCGCCCGCAAAAAGTCGGGCGCGGCAGCATGCCAGCGGCGCTTTAGAAGCTTTGCAATGCGCCCGATGTAGTCCTGCGCGTCGTCTCGGTTCGCCGACCACACCAAAATGTTGACCAGGCGAACAAACGGCGGATACAGGGCGTCGCGGCGCTGGTCCAGGTCGTAGACGGTAAAGATCGAGCGGTCGTGCTCGGCGACGGCGCGAATGACCGGATCTTCGGGCAGGTAGGTCTGGATGATCACCTCACCGGGGCGATCGCCGCGGCCGGCGCGGCCCGCAACCTGCTCCAGCAAGTCGTAGGCGCGCTCTCCTGCGCGGAAGTCGGGCAGCTTGAGGGCGAAATCGGCATTGACCACGCCCACGAGCGTGACCTCGGGAAAGTCGAGGCCCTTTGCGATCATTTGGGTGCCCAGCAACACGGCACAATCGGCGGCATCGAACTGCTCGAGCAGCTTTTTGTGCGCATCCTTGCCGCGCGTGGAATCGGCATCCATGCGAATAATGGCGACGTCCTCGGGAAGCATCTGGTGCAGCGCGTCCTCGATCTGTTGAGTGCCCAGACCCATTTTTGCCAGGTAGCGACTGCCACATTTGGGGCAACGGCTCGTGGGCGCGGGATACGGCTGCACGCGCCAAGACGAACCGCAGGTATGGCACTGCAGCGTGTGTGTGCGCTCGTGATACGTAAGCGCGGTGGAGCAGTGGTTGCAGGTGGGCACGCAGCCGCATTCGCGGCACATCAGAAACGGCGCAAAGCCACGGCGGTTATGCAGCAGCACGGCCTTCTCGCGGCGCTCGACCACACGCTCTAGGCCCTCCATCAGCGGTTTTGAGAACATGGAACGGCTGCCGTGCGAGAACTCACGGCGCAGGTCGGCGATCCGAACCGTCGGCAGGACTGCGTGTCCCGGGCGCTCGGGCATCTCGACGCGCGTCCAGGTGGCACCGCTATACGTGCCACGGCGGCAGCGATCGAGGGCCTCAGCAGAAGGCGTGGCGGAGCCCAACACGAGCGGGCAGCGGTAGCGCCGCGCCATCTCGGCCGCCACCTCGCGCGCGTGGTAACGCGGGCTGGAGCCTTGCTTGTAACTGGTCTCGTGCTCCTCGTCGATGATGATGAGACCCAAGTCGCTGAGCGGGCAAAAGAGCGCCGAGCGAGCGCCGACGACCACGCGGGCCGCACCGCTGGCGACCATATCCCACTGGTCCAGGCGCTCGCCGGCCGAAAGGCGCGAATGGAACACGGCGACCGTCTCGCCAAAGCGCGACCGGAAGCGGCCGACGGTCTGTGCCGTCAGCGATATCTCGGGCACGAGCACGCAGGCTGAGCGGCCGGCCGCGAGTACGCGCTCGATGGCGGAGAGGTAGACCTCGGTTTTGCCGGAGCCTGTAACACCGTCCACGAGCACCACGTCGCCGTGGGCGTCAAGGCGGGCGCGCTCAATCTGCGCGAGCGCTTGCTGCTGGCCGTCCGTGAGCGCGACCGGCGCCTTGCCGCTTGCCGAGGACAACGTGGTCTGCTCACTGCAGCCACGCCAGGCGCGGCGCTCCTCCACAACCACGACGCCGCGTTTTTCGAGCGCCTTGATGGTCGCCGACATACTGTTGTAGAGCAGGTTGAGGTCGCGCGTTGTGACCGGGCCGCACTGGAGCGCCTCGATGAGCTGACGCTGACGGACCGCGGTCTTGGGCGGCGTGTAGTCGAAACCCTCGGGCGTGAGCATGACCCAGCGGTTTTGGATGGGTTTGACGGCGGGGCGCTCAACGGTCCACACGCCGTCGTCGCCCTTGACCACGCGCGGGCTTCCACCCGGGGGCAGGAACAAGCGCAGGCACTCGGAAAGCGTTGCGACATATTCGCGGCTCATCCAACGCGCGATGCGGGCGGCCTCGGCACTAAAGAGCGGTTTGCTGAGAATCGCCTCGACGGGCTTGATGCGCGCAGGATCGAGGGCGTCGAGGCCTTGCAGGTCGCCCAGCTCAGGCGCAATGTCGACGATGTAGCCTGCGGCGGCACGGTTACCAAAGTGGACCAGGACCGTGGATCCGATCTGTGCCTCGTTGGCAAGGGACTGCGGAATGCCGTAAGCAAACGGCTCGGACAGCGCACGCGTCGAGATGTCGAGGACCACGCTCGCGTAGGCGGTAATGGGCTCGCGCGCAGGCTTAGGCTGAGCCGAGGCAGCGGCAGGCACGGAATTCACCAGAGCCTCCTCCGGTTCCGGCGAACCAAACAGCGAAAGTTGCTCGGCCATAGCCCCAGCACCTCCTATCCCATACGTCTACAGAAACAAGAGCCCCGCTCTAAGTGAACGGGGCTCGGATACATACGTTTGCGCAGCGATTACAGCGCCATCGTGCGGGCGCGGTCGATGCGCGCCAGGCAGTCGTCGCGGCCGACGAGCGCCATGGTCTCGCCCAGCGGAGGGCTCACCATGTTGCCGCAGACGGCGACGCGCACGGCCTGGAACACCACGCGCTTCTTGAGGTCCATCTGCTCGGGCAGCGGCTCAAGCGCAGCGTCGATGCTGGCAGCCGTCCACTCGTCCACGCCCTCGAGCGCGGCCTTGGCGGCATCCAGAATGGCACCCATGCCCTCCTTGGCCAGGCCCTTGTTGACGGACTTCTCGTCATACTCGAGCGTCTCGGCCGTAGCGAAGATGGGAACGGCGACGGTCACGGCGTCGGCCGGCATCTTGGTGCGCGGCTTGACAATGGCGGCAAGCGCGTCAATCCAATCCTCGCCGTACTCGACATTACCCTCGATGAGACCCGCCTCGTGCAGCTCGGGGACCATGATCTCATCGGCAAACTGAGCATCGGACATGCCGTTGATGTACTCGGCATTGACCCAGTCGAGCTTCTTGGGGTCGAAGGTCGCCGGGTTCTTGGAGATGCGGTCGAGCGAGAACTTGCTGGCCAGGACATCGCGCGGGATGATCGTGGTCTCGCCGTCGAGCGACCAGCCGAGCAGCGCCAGGTAGTTGACGAACGCATCGGGCAGGTAGCCGGCGTCGCGGTACTCCTCCACCGAGGTGGCGCCGTGGCGCTTGGAGAGCTTCTTACCGTCGGCACCCAAGATCATGGAGATGTGGGCGAACGTAGGCACGGGCGCGCCGAGGGCCTCGTAGACCATGACCTGACGCGGGGTGTTGGACAGGTGGTCATCGCCGCGGATGACATGGGTGATCTTCATCATGGCGTCGTCGACGACGGTCGCGAAGTTGTACGTGGGCGTGCCATCGGAACGGAAGATGACAAAGTCGTCGAGCTCCTTGGCGTCGAAGGTCACCTCGCCGTGGACGGCGTCGTGGATGACGACGTCGCCGCGGTCCTCGGGCACCTTAATACGCAGGACGTAGGACTCGCCGGCCTCGATGCGGCGGCGGGCCTCCTCGGGATCAAGATCGCGGCAACGGCGCTGATAGCCCTGGAAGGGGTCCTTGCGCTCCTGCGCGGCCTTGCGATCGGCGTCGAGCTGCTCCTTAGTGCAGAAGCAGGGATAGGCCTTGCCCTCGTCCCAAAGCTTCTGGGCGGCCTGCTTGTACAGGTCCAGGCGCTCGGTCTGGGCGTAGGGGCCATAGTCGCCGCCCACCTCGGGACCCTCGTCCCAGTCCAGGCCCAGCCAACGCATGGCGCGCAGAATGATCTGCGTGTTCTCGTCGGTGGAGCGGGTGGGGTCGGTGTCGTCGATGCGCAGGATGAACGTACCGCCGTTTGCGCGGGCGAAAGCCCAGTTATAGATAGCGGTGCGGGCGCCGCCGATGTGCAGCTTGCCCGTCGGTGAGGGTGCAAAGCGGACGCGAACGTCTGATGCCATGGAAATCTCCTCGATTGCAGGATGGATGTCTAACCGCACCAGTATAAAGCATCAAAGCAACCTCCGCACAAAGGGCACCTACCTACTCATCGAAGCCGGGCAGCTAATTTGGGACGGGGCTTTTTTAGCTGCCCCGGCAGGCTATCGACTAAACCAGCAAACAATCAGCCGGGGTAGCTAAAAAAGCCCCGTCCCAAATTAGCTGCCAAATGAGTAGGTGCGGAAAGGGTGTGAATGTTTGATTTACGCGCTATGATGGGCCCTTGCATAGAGAGCCCGGCGGAATGGTAACGGTCGCCGGGACACGTTTTTGAAAGGACAATCATGTCAGAAGAACTTCGTTCCATCCCGCCCCAACACGGGTCCTTTGTTTTTACGTCGGAGTCGGTGACCGAAGGTCATCCCGATAAGATCGCTGACCAGATCAGTGACGCCGTCCTCGACGCAATCCTCGCCAAAGAAATAGAGCTGCAGGAGCAGGGCTACATCGCCCCCAACGGCGTGCCGGCCAACGTGGAGAACGTCCGCTGCGCCTGCGAGACCCTCGTGACCACCGGCACCGTCATCGTCGCCGGCGAGATTCGCACCCAGGCCTACGTCGACGTACAGGAAATCGCCCGCGGTGTTATCCGCCGCATTGGCTACAACCGTGCCAAATTCGGTTTTGACTGCGACACCTGCGGCGTTATGAGCCTCATCCACGAGCAGTCGCCCGATATCGCCCAGGGCGTTGACGAGTCCTTCGAGACTCAGACCGGCGCTACCACCGACCCGATCGACCTGATCGGTGCCGGCGACCAGGGCATGATGTTCGGTTATGCCTCCAACGAGACCAAGACCCTCATGCCCATGCCACACTACCTTGCCAGTCGCCTGGCCGAGAGCCTGGCAGCCGTGCGCCACGACGGCACCCTGCCCTACCTGCGCCCCGACGGCAAGACCCAGGTCACCGTGCGCTACGAGGAAGGCAAGCCCGTCGAGGTCACGACGATCGTCATCTCCACGCAGCACGCCGCCGAGATCGAGGACATGGGCAAGATCAAGGCCGACCTCATCGAGCACGTCATCACCCCGGTCATGGCCGCCGAGAACATGCCGTGGGACAACGCGGACATCTACGTGAACCCCACCGGTCGCTTTGTCGTGGGCGGCCCCATGGGCGACACGGGCCTCACCGGCCGCAAGATCATCGTCGACACCTACGGCGGCTACGGCCGTCACGGCGGCGGTGCCTTTAGCGGCAAGGACTGCACAAAGGTCGACCGCTCCGCCGCGTATGCCGCGCGCTGGGTCGCCAAGAACGTGGTCGCCGCCGGTCTGGCCGACCGCTGCGAAGTCGAGCTTGCCTACGCCATCGGCGTTTCCAAGCCCCTCTCAATCATGGTCGACACCTTCGGTACCGCACATGTTGCCGAAGACAAGATCGTTGAAGCCGTAGAGAAGACCTTCGACCTGCGCCCGGGCGCAATCATACGCGACCTGGACCTGCGTCGCCCCATCTACGAAAAGACGGCAGCCTACGGTCACTTCGGTCGCGAAGACGCCGACTTCACCTGGGAGAAAACCGACCGCGTCGAAGAGCTCAAAGCAGCCTGCGGCCTGTAAGCTAACGGCAAAAGCTACAGCAAAGAAACAACGCACCAAAAGAAGTACCGGCTCCAACCGGTACTTCTTTTTTATTTAAAGGTGGTGAAGATGAGCCGACCTGGGACATGGAATAGGTCATAGGCCGATAAATTTCGCAGCAGAGCGACTCCAACCATGTATCCTAAGTTCCGAGGGCTTTGGTATTTGGTCGGTCGCGAGTTCCGCACGAGCCGGAGAGCACTTAATGTGCTCTCCGTGCGAGCAGGACTGCCCGAGCAGGCGACCAAATACCAAAGCCCTCGGAACGGCGGGACAGAGTATGCCCCGTCCCTCGGGACGACGGGATAGAACAGGAGCGCATATGGCAGGCAAGCCGCAAACACTAGCTACGACCTCGGCATTCGAGATCTTGGGCCCCGTCATGGTCGGCCCCAGCTCATCGCACACCGCCGGCGCCCTGCGCTGCGCCCAAGTTGCCGCCAGCCTGTTGGAAGGCCGCATCACCAAAGTCACCTTTGGCCTGTGGAACTCCTTCGCCCACACCTACCGCGGCCACGGCACCGATCGTGCGCTCGTCGCGGGCATCCTGGGCCTCGACACCGATGACGAGAACATCAAGCAGGCCTTCGACCTCGCACGCGAGCAGGGCCTCGAATATCACTTTGACATCAAGGGCGACGACGCCTCCATCCACCCTAACACCGTCGACATCGACATGGTCGACGACATGGGCGCCACGGCACAGGTCCGCGGTGAGAGCCTCGGCGGCGGCAAGATGCGCATCAGCCGTATCAACGGCGTCGGCGTCGATATCTCGGGCATGTATTCCACGCTCTTCGTGGCTCACCAGGATGTCCCCGGCGTGCTCGCAGCGCTCACGAACCTGCTTGCCTACGCACACGTGAACATCGCCTTCTGCCGCACCTACCGCACCGAGGTGGGAGGCCAGGCCTATTCCGTCTTTGAAACCGACGGCGCTCCCGACGACACCGTCATCCCCATGCTGCGCAAGCTCGACAATGTCGATTACGCCACCTTTATCGAGCTCCCAGGCTCGGCCTCGTCGCTCTCCCCCGGCGTCTCGGCCAAAGAGATCTTCGACGACGGCGAGCAGCTGCTCGATGCGTGCGCCGAGCTCGGCCTGAATATTGGCGCCGTTATGGCCATGCGTGAGGCGCGTCTGACCGGCGAGGCCCATGCTATCGCAGCCATGCGCCGTGTGCTCGACGTCATGCGCGAAGAGACCACAGCCCCTATCGCAAATCCGCAGCGCTCGCTCGGCGGACTTATCGGCGGCGAGGCCAAGCTCGTCGAAGCAACCCGCCGCA
>UQXC01000013.1 GCA_900544995.1 uncultured Collinsella sp.
ATCGACGGTAACGCGCTGGCGCCGGCCTCGATGAATGCGCAAGCCTCTTCGTAATTATGGATACCGCCCGCCGCCTTGATTGCCACGGCATCGCCGAGCACCTCGTGCATCAGCCGCACGTCCTCGAGCTTAGCACCGCCAAAGCTTCTGCCAGTCGATGTCTTAAGGAATCCCGGCTTGGCCTCCAGCGCGATCTCGCATACACGGCGCTTGGCGGCGTCGTCGCCGTCCAGCTTGCACATCTCGACGATTACCTTGTCAGTGATGCCATGCGCGCGACAAAAATCAGCAATGGTAGTCATCTCGCGCTCGATGGCATCAAAATCGCGATTCTCGATCGACCCCTGATTCAAAACGTAGTCAATCTCGGTAAAGCCACACGCAGCGTATTCCTCAAACCTCGCAAGCTTCTCCTCAAGCGTCATAGTGCCCTGGGGAAAGTCGATGGCGCCGGCAAGGATGATGTCAGAGCCCTCGAGCATGGCGCGGCCCGTCTCGTACTCCTGAAGGTTCGCAAATACGCAGCGAAAGTTGTACTTTAACGCCTTCTCGACATACTGCTCAAACGTGTCCTCGGGGGCATCGATATAGTCGATGTATTTATTGATGGGTTTGGCAAGCGTCATACTGGGCCTCCTTGTTCGGGGCTGACAACCGATTCGTGGTTTCACGCGAAAAACCACGTTCAATGTACGCCCGACATGCAAGGACAGCGTCCGCATTCCGACAAGTGGTATGAAATTAGCCGTAAACGTATATTTACGGACAGCGAATGGCACCGCACGCGGATGCCGACAGCAAGACATCCCCCCTCAATACACCCTCATGCCCATTTAAATAGCAAGGGGCCCGTATCTGTTGGGATACGGACCCCTTTCGGCATAAGCCAACTCAGCCGTAAAAACTACTTGCGGTGAGCGCGGTAGAACTCGATCGCACCATCTTATCCGAGCCGGGGCACATTCGCATAGCGTGGCGCGTGGCGGTTGCAAAACCACCTCATTTGAAACAAACGCAAAAAAGTACTTGCAAAGACGCGTTCCGACATATAAGTTGATAAAAGATCGCCGTTGCGGTTTTAAGTAGATCGAGCATATGAAGTTTGAGTTTTAGCGTGTAAGAGAAGGAAGATCGGCAAAGTACAACCCCAAACGCAATGACAACTTAATGAGGTAACTGCCACATGTGAGGCACCCAGGGCATTGCTGTCTCGATTTTGAGCACGATGCCTTCCGCCTTGCATGGGCCGTTCCATCCCGCCCCTGCAGCAACTGCCTCACGGGCTCATTGAAAACCGCATAGCACCCCAACGTCAGCACATCACCCACGGCAAGCACATCACTCACGACAACCAACACATCAACAAACAGCACGAACATCAACCGATTGGAGAAGCTATGACAAACCACCACGCTGAAGACGGCGATAAGAAAAGCATTCTGGATGCCCGCATTGAGCGAGCATATGCAAACGAATATGACGCCGCCTTTGCCGCCGCGACCATCAAGAACTACGCGTCGCTACCGCTCGCGACGATCTTGGCCGACCACCCTCAACTGCTGAAGCGCTGCACAAAGATCATGGGCGACCCCGACATTCGCAAGCTGACAGACCCCTATGCCCCAAAACGCGGCAACGATTCGTACGTTCTTACCGTAGGCTGCCTAGCCCATATGCTTACGGCGCTCGACACGAAACTCAAGCTCGAATGGGAACCCGACGAGCGTCATGAACTCGAAAGCAAGCGGAACACCCTGCGCACCGCACTGTTCCTTCCGTTGGACGGCCTCAAGCGCTGCAACGTCGAGCTCAATACACAGGCGCGGCAAAAGCCCGGGACCACGGGGCAGAAAACTCCAAGACCCCATGCGGCCATCGTCGACCGCAACCGATATAACCGCATGACCGCGCACTTTTCCGCCGAGGGAGCAGCCATAAGGACGCTGATCGACCTGCTGTGCCTCCTGAGCATCAACGAGCTATTTGAGGGCTATCTCGCCCTTGTTCCCGCGACGGCACCCAAGTCGGTAGCAAAGATCATCGAGACCTGCAGACGCCAGTTTGAGCGCCATCGCAATGGCAACGAGATGAACGCCAGCATCGCGCAGTACTACGCGGCTCATTACAAAAATGACGGATGTGCCCCTGTCGAGCATCAGCTGCGGCTCGCCTACACCACGCCCGCCGCAACGCTCCATCGCTTTGGAGCCCTTGGCGCTTGCGAGCCGCACGAACAGGCAGCCTGCCCCACAACCGAGCTCGACCTCAGGCTCGGACGAACCCTGTAGCCCGCCAGCCCCTCCGCGGGCAACAATCCTATTCCACAACACAACCAACAGAAAGGAGTCCTCATGGACACCAATCATTCCCCCATCATCAGCCCCCTCACCATGCGTGAATCCGCCCGAGGTATCACGCTCACCAGCATTTACGATGAGATGCTCGCCCGTCGCGAGCTCTCCGTCATGGGAAACATCGAAACCCCGATGGCCCACGACCTATGCCAGCAAATCCGCCTGCTCGATGCCACCGACCCCAGCCGCCCCATCACCATATTTGTCGCCAGCGCCGGCGGAAGCGTGCGATCGGGTCTTGCGATCTATGACGCCATGCGCCTCGCATCGTGCCCCATCCGCACCGTCTGCCTGGAATTCGCCGCGTCCATGGGCGCCGTGATCTTTATGGGCGGCGACGATCGCCGTATGGCGCCCCATGCAGAGCTCATGATTCACGACCCGCTGATCCCCCAGGGGGCAGGCGGCTCGGCACTTGCGCTGCAGGAAACCAGCCGGCGTCTCATGCAGGCCCGCAAGACCCTCACGCAAATCCTCTCGGACCGCAGCGGCCTCACGCCCAAGCGCATCCAGTCCCTCACTGCAAAAGACACCTACCTTTCGGCCGAGCGCGCCGTCGAGCTCGGCTTTGCCCACGAAATCCTCTCGACCACCAAGGAGGTCGCCCATGTCTAACCTCGCCAGCCGCCTCGCCGCATCTGAGTCCGCATCGTCCACCATCCTCGCCAAGGATCGAACGCTTTCCTGCGACACCCGCCAAACGGGACTCAACAACAACGCACTTGTGATCGGCCCCTCGGGAGCCGGCAAGACCCGAAACGTCCTCAAGCCCAACCTGCTGCAAATGAACGCAAGCTACATCGTGCTCGACACCAAAGGCACGCTCTGTCGCGAAGTGGGACCCGTGCTGGCAGCCCACGGTTACCGCGTGCAATGTCTCAACTTCGCCGACCTCAACACCGTCCCGGCCCTTGCGCCCGGCATCGAGCGCTGCGGCTACAACCCCCTGAGGCACATTCGCCGCAAGGCGGACGGCAGGCCCAACCAGCAGGACATCCTCTCGGTGGCAAAGGCCATCTGCCCCATCGAGGACAACAACCAGCCTTTTTGGGATCATGCGGCGGCAAACCTGCTGTCGTGTCTTATCGCCTACGTCACCGAACAGCTACCCGCCGACGAGCAGACGATCAGCTCGGTCATCAAGCTGATCGAGCACCTGCAGGATGGTGCCACGGGTCGATTGTTTGACGACCTGATCACGACCGACCCCCAAAGCTATGCCCTCTCGCTATGGCGGCGCTACGCCATTACGCAAAATGCCGAGCGCATGCACGCGAGCATCGTCGGCATCCTTGCCGAAAAGGTCATGTGTCTGGGATTCGACGGTGCGGCACAGCTCTATCATGAGTGCCATCAGGTGGACTTCGCTTCCATGGGACACACCCCCTGCGCCCTGTTTGTAACCGTGAGCGATATTGACCGCAATCTCGATCCGCTGACCGGCCTCTTTATTTCGCAGGCGTTTATGGGCCTCATTCGTGAGGCCGATAGGCAGCCCGACGGCAGCCTGCCCGTGCCCGTGCGCTTTATGCTCGATGACTTTGCAAATCTGCAGATCCCCCAGATCGACAACGTGCTCTCGATTATCCGAAGCCGCAACATCTGGGCAACGCTGCTGCTGCAGTCGACCAACCAGCTCGATGCGCTCTATGGCGAGGCACGCGCACGCTCCATCATGGGCAACTGCGACACGCATCTGGTGCTGGCGTTCCAGGATCCCGAGAGTGCCCGGGTGTTTTCCGACCGCGCCGACGCGCTGCCCAGCACGCTCATGGCGACACCGATCGATCGCTCGTGGCTCTTTGTGCGCGGCCACACTCCCGAACAGGTCGAGCGCTTTAGGCTCGAAGACCATCCGCTCTACGGAGAGCTGCCCGAGGCGCAGCGAGGCCATGCGGAAGCCGAGATCTAGGCGCAGGGCCCTCGCAGCACGCGGCGCTCCGGCGAAGATCCTTAAAGGCCGTGCGCCCCGGGGCCACGGCAAAGCAAAGGGGCCCGCATCCGATAGGATACGGGCCCCCGACTATAAGGCGCGATGCGTTAACAGCAGCGACTACTTGCGGTGAGCGCGGTAGAACTCGATGAGCGCCTGGGTCGAAGCGTCCTGCTCGGCCTTGGCGGCGTCGTCGTGGAAAGCCGGGGTGATCTGCTTGGCAAGCTGCTTGCCCAGCTCGACGCCCCATTGGTCGTAGGAGTCGATGCCCCAGACCGTGCCCTCGACAAACGTGATGTGCTCGTACAGGGCGATGAGCTCGCCGAGCGCGAACGGGGTCAGCGTGTCGCCGAAGATCGAGGTCGTCGGACGGTTGCCCTCAAAGCAGCGGGCCGGGACGATCTGCTCGGGCGTGCCCTCGGCGCGCACCTCATCGGCCGTCTTACCAAAGGCGAGCGCCTTGGTCTGGGCCAGGAAGTTGCCCAGGAACAGCTCATGCACGTCCTGACCGCTGTCGGTTGCGGGGTTGGCAGTGTTGGCGAAAGCGATAAAGTCGGCCGGGACCACCACGGTGCCCTGGTGCAGCAGCTGGTAGAAGGCGTGCTGACCGTTGGTGCCGGGCTCGCCCCAGAAGATCTCACCGGTGTCGGAGGTCACGGCGCTGCCGTCCCAGCGGACGTGCTTGCCGTTGGACTCCATGGTGAGCTGCTGCAGGTAGGCCGGGAAACGGTGCAGGTACTGGCAGTACGGCAGTACGGCGTGGCTCTTGGAACCGAAGAAGTTGACGTACCAGACGTTGAGCAGGCCCATCAGCGCGACGGCGTTGTTCTCGAGCGGCGTGTTGCAGAAGTACTCGTCGATGGCATGGAAGCCCTCGAGGAACTGCTGGAAGCGCTCGGGGCCGAGCACGACGATCAGCGACAGGCCCACGGCGGAGTCGACGGAGTAGCGGCCGCCAACCCAGTTCCAGAAACCGAAGGCGTTGGCGGGGTCGATACCGAAGGCCTCGACCTTCTCGAGTGCGGTGGAGACGGCGACGAAGTGCTTTGCCACGGCCTCGGCGTTCTGCTCATCGGAGCCGTCGATGGCGCCCTGAGCCTTGAGCTGCTCGAGCATCCAGGTCTTGACCTCGCGGGCGTTGGTGAGGGTCTCGAGCGTGGTGAAGGTCTTGGAGACGATGATCACGAGCGTGGTCTCGGGATCCAGACCCTTGAGCTTCTCGGCCTGGTCGTTGGGGTCGATGTTGGAGATGTAGCGGCAGTCGATACCGGCGTCGGCATAGGGACGCAGAGCCTCGTAGGCCATGACCGGGCCCAGATCGGAGCCGCCGATGCCGATGGACACCAGGTGCTCGATCTTCTTGCCGGTAACGCCCTTCCACTCACCGGAGCGCACGCGCTCGGCGAAGGCATACATGCGGTCGAGGACCTCGTGCACGTCGGCGACGACGTCCTGGCCGTCGACGATGAGCTGGCCCTTCTCGGTTGCCGGGCGGCGAAGCGCGGTGTGCAGGACGGCGCGGTCCTCGGTGGTGTTGATGTGCTCGCCGGAGAACATGGCGTCGCGGCGCTCCTCGAGCTTCACCTCGCGGGCAAGATCGCACAGCAGCTTGACGGTCTCATCGGTCACCAGGTTCTTCGACAGATCGAAGTGCAGGTCACCGGCGTCAAAGCTCAGCTTGTTCACGCGCTCGGCATCGGCGGCGAACCAGGCCTTGAGGTCGATACCCTCGGCCTCGAGCTTCTCCTGATGAGCCTCGAGTGCCTTCCAAGCGGCAGTCGACGTAGCATCGATAGGTGCGGCAACAGTTGCCATAGAGTCCTCCTCAGCATACGGGCGCACGCCTCCATGCGCCCGGACATTCAGATGCCACTATTCTAGCGCAGGTCAATACTATAATCAGCGAGCGTTGCCAATCGGCCCCCAAACGGCAACCGATTAAAAAGGGACAGGCTTATTTTGGCAGGTCAAACGCTTTACCAACCAAAAATAACCCGTCCTTTTATGGCAAATATTAGGCCGCGGCGCAGACGCTACCGAGCAACTCACGCAGAGGAGACCCGATACCCTCCAGCAGTTCGGGCGCGATAATGGCAAAAACGGGAACCTCACCGGTGCCCACGACAGCAGGCACCTTGCCCTCCGAGAGAATGCATCCATAAGGGACAAAACCGTCTTCGACGGCATCGAGCGCCGCCATGCGACGCGCGAGCTCACGCGCAAAGCCGGCAGTATCGGCATCGCCAATCGCCAGGACAAAGTCCACGCCTTCGTCGGTCGCCAGGGCCACGGCTTCGTCGATCAGCTCGTCTCCCCCGTCGCCCTCAAACGAGCCGCAGCGAAAAAGCACGCGCTCGAGCAGGGCTCGATCAAGCGAGCCAAGTGCCGCCGAGACAAGCTCATCGCGCGTATGCTTGTCACCGCCCAACACGACCAGCGCCTTGGTGCCACCGTAGTGAGCGACCAATCGTCCGCACCAGCGAGCCACGTCTCCATCCGCAACAAGGCGCGTCGGCATACCAAACCCATAATTGACCATCTTTCCCACAACCCTTCCGTGCGCGTAGGCGGTATCAATCGTTAGGCTCATGCTACGAAGCGAGGTTTTCCGAGCTGTTTCGCACTCTTTAGAGCTGCGTTAAAACCCGATCCAACCGCACGACCATACCTACCAAAACAAACCAGTCCCTTTTTGACAGGTTTTGACGACATCCGGACGAGCGGGTATTATCGAACAAGTATTCGATAAGAACATGTGTTTGATGGGAGGGCTCGGATGGCGGGCGGGCAGCACACCTACATCTGCATCGACCTCAAGACGTTTTATGCCAGCGTCGAATGCGTCGACCGTGGGCTCAATCCGCTCACCACCAACCTGGTCGTTGCCGACGAATCGCGCGGACGCACGACCATCTGCCTCGCCATCACGCAGGCCATGAAGGACTTAGGGATTCACAATCGCTGCCGCCTATTTGAGATTCCCGATAGCATCGACTACATCAAGGCCGTACCGCGCATGCAGCACTACATGGAGGTGTCGGCGCAGATCTACGGTATCTACCTGGAATACGTCAGTCCGCAAGACGTTCACGTCTACTCAATTGACGAGTGCTTTATCGACGTGACACCCTATCTGGACCTTTATCACACCGATGCGGAAGGGCTCGCCTGCATGTTGCGCGACGAGGTCCTGGCGCGCACCGGCATCACGGCGACGGTCGGCATCGGCCCCAACCTATTCCAGGCCAAGGTTGCACTCGATATCACCGCCAAGCACGTACCCAGCCGCATCGGCATACTCAACGACGAGACCTTTCGCAAGGAAATCTGGCCCCATCGTCCCATCACCGATATCTGGGGCATCGGCCCCGGCGTGGCAGCACGACTCGAAAAATACGGCGTCTACGATCTGATGGGCGTCGCGGCGCTCGACGAAAACCTGCTTTACGACGAGCTCGGCGTCAATGCCGAGTATCTCATCGACCACGCCTTCGGACGCGAGCCGACAACCATCGCCGATATCCAAGCCTATCGCCCGCAAGCAACTTCGACCACTACAGGACAGGTGCTCTCGAAGGGCTATGCCTACGAGCAGGCCTACACCGTCTTGCGCGAGATGGTCGACAGTGCCGTGCTGGACTTGGTCGATAAGCACGTGGTATGTGACAGCATCTCGCTCTTTGTGGGCTACGCGAGCGAGCGCGCCGACATCCGCAGGCTTGATGCCAGCGGTACTGCACAATATGTGGACGGATGCGGACACCTGCGCTCGAGTACGTCGAGCATCGAACCCACCGCAACCGCCGGCCCCGAGCTCGCACCCCGTGCGCCCAAGCCCGTCCAGTGCGATGACGAAAGGCGTCGCCTGGTGCGCGAAGCGCAGGCAATCGATGGCATCTTTGTGGGAGAGCATGGCGGCAAACCGCGTGGTGGCTATGCCGCGCTCTTTGCACACTCCAACGCCTCGCGCAAGCTGCCCGAGCGCACCAATTCGTTTAAGAAGATCATGGGCTATTTCGATGACCTTTGGGCGCAAACGGTCGACCCTAAACGACCGGTCAAGCGAATCAACCTGGGCTTTGGCAACCTCATGCCCGAGGAATTTGCCACTATCGATCTGTTTAGCGATGTCGAGGCCGATGAGCGCGAGCGCGACCTGGCGCGCGCCGTCCTGGCTGTGAAAGGCAAGTACGGCAAGAACGCGCTCGTCAAGGGATTAAGCTTTACCGCCGGCGCCACCGCGCGCGAACGCAACGACCAAGTTGGAGGACACCGTGCCTAAACCCAAACAACAGCCCGTGCGCCCGCCGACCGCCTTCGAGCGCCTGGCGGACCCCGAGGGCAGACGCCGCGCCGCCGACCCCAACCTCACAGCCAACGGTGCCGTGCGCGCCAACCGCGCCGCACAGTTTATGCCCTTTGCCGCCCTCACGGGATACTACGAACTCGTGCGCAAGCAGGAAATCACCGTCGAGCCAAAACGTGAACTCACGGAAGAAAAAGCCCTCGTGCTTTCTAAAAAGCTCGAGGGTCTCAAACGTGGCGACCTGGTCCGCGTCACCTATTACGATACGTACGGCTATCGCTCCCGCACCGGCATCCTTGACGAGGTACTCCCTGCCTTCAGGCTCCTCAAGCTCAAAGATATCGCCATCGACTTCGACGATATCCAAGACATCGAGCTGCGCGGACGAGCCTAGACAAGGAAATGCATCCAAGACGGCGCTTACAGCGTCATGACGTAGTAGCCCGCGTCTTTCACGGCCGTCTCGAGGACACCGCGATCAACCGGCTGCTTAGAGCGCACGCGTGCCGTGTGGTCCGCATACGTCACCGTTGCCCACACGCCATCCAGTGCATTAAGGGCATTGGCTACGTTCTGAGCGCAGCCGTCACAGCTCATGCCGCCGATGAGCAGCTCATCGCTATAGGGGTAGTGTGACGCATCGGTATCCACCACAACAACCTTTTTGGCCTTCTTACCGCTCGCGCCATCGCTGCAGCAACTCTTCCCGTGTGTCGAAGCGGCAATACGACGCAGTCCAAAAAACATGCCGACGGCAATGACGGCCAGCACGATGAGATCCGCAGGGTTGAGCAAGTCACTCATGCGTTCCCCTTTCAAGTAGCCCTATCTAGATACCCCCATGGGGTGTCCCCATCTTAACCCAAAATCATGTCCGTTCGGTCAATTAGTTTCCCGCTTCAAACTTTTTTGTTGACCATGGCTTACTTTCGTGTATAAGTTTTCCTAGGCTAACAAGTGAGGGCTCGAAAGGGGCAACGTGACTCGAACCATTGACATCCCAACATACCAAACGGCTGTCGTGCGCAACTGCTCCCCTACGCTCGCAGGTATCAAGCCGGCTTCGCTCTTTACCTATCCCGGCGTTTACGCCAACCAAAACGGAAAACTCGGCGTCGCTCAAATCGAAGAGCGACGCTCTCGCCTGCTCGCCGTCATAGCCCAATGCAACCGCGAGCTCCAGCCGCTCGGGATCCATATGAGCGTTTTGGTCTGGCGCCCCTGCGGAGCGCTCATCTATGTGTACCGCCCTGCGGACCTCATGCGATACCTCTCCGACCCCCGCGCCACGACGGCGCTTGTCGCCGAAGGTTACGATGTCCACAACCTGCCCGCATCCCTGGTGCATCTCGCCGCGCGCATCACGCTGGCAAGCAGCAATGCCGCAGAAAGCGCCTATGACGGCAGTGTCTGCGCACTCGCGCGAAATAGGCACTGCGATACGGGGTGCATGTGCGAGTTCCCCCACGAAATTGGCTATTTTTTGGGCTATCCCTACGAAGATGTCCATCAGTTTATCGTCCAGCACGGCGAAAACTATAAGGTCTTTGGCGCCTGGAATGTATACACAAACGTCGAACAGGCGCTCACGACCTTCGATTCCTATCGTGCATGCACGCAATACCTTACCTACATCTATCAGCAGGGCTGCAGCTTGGCGCAACTTGCCCAGGCAACCCGATAGAACATAGAAGCCGCGGCAACCTGCCGCACAACTGAAAGGACTCAACATGAGCAAGATCGCCGTCGTCTACTGGAGCGGCACGGGCAACACCGAGGCCATGGCAAACTTCGTTGCCGAAGGTGCAACCGATGCCGGCGCCGAGGCAGAGGTCATCTCCTGCGCCGACTTCTCTGCCGACAAGGCCACCGAATATGATGCCTTCGCCTTCGGCTGCCCAGCCATGGGCTCCGAGGAACTCGAGTACGATGAGTTCCAGCCGATGTGGGACGAGGTCAAGGAGGCTCTCGGCGACAAGAAGGTCGTCCTCTTTGGCTCCTATTCGTGGGCCGAGGGCGAGTGGATGGACAACTGGAAGGCCGACGCCGACGAGGCCGGCGTCAACGTCGTGGACTCCACCATCTGCTACGACGCGCCCGACGACGAGGGCGAGACCGCTTGCAAGGCCCTCGGAGCCGAGCTCGCGTAACGAACCCAGGGCTTCCAAGAGAGCCTGCATCAAAGCGCATCCCCATCCCTACAAAAGAGCGGGGCTGGATTCAAGTCCAGCCCCGCTCTTTTGTAACGGCAGTTACATCAACCGGCTACGAGATATTGCCCAAGAACGCCTTGGTGCGCTCGCTCTTGGGGTGGTCGAAGACCTCGCTCGGCGTACCCTCTTCCACAATGACGCCTCCGTCCATAAAGACGGCGCGGTCGGCGACATCGCGGGCAAAGCCCATCTCGTGCGTCACGACGATCATGGTCATACCGTCGTGTGCCAGGTCGCGCATGACGCCCAAGACGTCGCGCACGAGCTCAGGGTCGAGCGCCGAGGTGGCCTCGTCAAAGAGCATGACGTGCGGGTTCATCGACAGGGCGCGGGCGATGGCAACGCGCTGCTGCTGGCCGCCCGAGAGCTGGCTCGGCATAAAGTCGATACGCTCGGCAAGGCCGACCTTGGTCAGCTCCTCGATGGCAATCTTCTCGGCCTCTTCCTTGCTGCGCTTGAGCACCTTTTGCTGCGCAAGCATGACGTTCTTTTTGACCGACAGGTGCGGGAACAGGTTGAACTGCTGAAAGACCATGCCCAGGTGCGTGCGCACTTTGTTGAGGTCGACACCCTTGGCGCACACATCCACGCCCTCAACGATAATCGAGCCGCTCGTGGGATGCTCCAGACGATTGATGCAGCGAAGCATCGTCGACTTGCCCGAGCCCGAGGGGCCCAAGACCACAACGACCTCACCCTTGTGCACATCCAGATCTATGTCGCGCAGGACCACGTTGTCGCCAAAGGCCTTCTGGAGGTTCTTGATGCTGACGACGACCTCGTTCGAGTTATTGGTTTCGCTCATGATAGGACCTCCTTACAGACCGGCGATGTGATCGGCAGGCGTCGCGACAACCTGTCCGGCGCTCTTTGCGGGACGCTTCTTCTTGGTCTCGGCCGTGCCCAAAAGCCTCGCCTCAAGACCGCTCACCAAGCGAGCGAGCGGCAGGGTGATGACCAGATAGAACAGGGCGGCAACCACGTACGGTGTAATGGAGCCCGTCGTGGCCACGATGGTACGGGCGTTCATGACGATCTCGACCACACCCACGGCGGCAAGCAGCGACGTATCCTTGTAAAGCAAGATAAACTCGCTGGTCAGCGTAGGCAAAACATTGCGGAACGTCTGCGGAATCATAACGTAGAGCAGCGTCTGGAAGGCATTCATGCCCAGCGAACGCGCAGCCTCGTTCTGGCCCTTGGGGATCGACTGAATACCGGCGCGGAAGATCTCACACAAATAGGCAGACGAATTCATGGCCATGACGATGACGCCGAGCACGTAGTCATCAACCTTGACGCCGGCCAACGGCAGACCGAAGAACGCGATATAGATCTGCAGGAATGCCGGCGTACCGCGAATGATATTCACGTAGATACCGGCAAGGCAGCGCAGGATGCGCGACTTGGAAATGCGCATGAGCGATAGGGCGAAACCGAAGGGAATTGCCAGCGGAAACGCCACAAGCACGATCGAGAGCGACATGAGGAAGCCCTTGAAGACGATCGGCAGGCTCTGGACCAAAATGACCGGGTTCAAGAACAGGCGCAGGAACATATTGGAGTTCCAGGCCTCGACCCACGGCTGCTCCTTAAGATCGGCCAGGAAGTTATCGAAGGCCGTCACGCCCTTGATCTCCACCGACGGAATCTTGGAGATCTTCTTGGTCGACCCGTCAGCGAGCGTATAGGTGCCGCTAAAGGCCTCATCGCCGCCCTCGACGGGAAACGTCACACCATAAACCTCGACACGGAAAAAGCCGCCGGCAGGCGCCGTCTCGCCAAAGTCAATCTTGAGCGTCTGGCCGTCAGCCTTGCACGTGGGTTTCATGGGCGTACGATCCATGAGGTCCTCGCCCGAGAGCATCGTCAATCGCGTGTCATCGGTACCAAACGTCGTGCCGTCGACAAACGTCAGCGAAAGACCGCTCAGCTCCTCATCGGCATCGGCCTGGACCTCCCAGGTAATGCGCGTCTCGGTACCGCCGACCACAGCGCTGCCCGAACCGGTGTTGGGTCGAGCGGTAATCTTTGCGGTCTCAAGCGCCTGGGCGGTCGTGGGCGCATATGTCCCCACACACACCAGCGCGAGCGCCACGGCCATGACGCAGACTAGCTTTTGGAGCAAGGCGGGCAGTGGAAAACGCTGCTCCGCAGCCCCTTTGTTCAGTCGAGACAAGGTGGCTCCTATCGTAGAAGTTGCCGGCAAAACGAGACGGAAATGCTCTCCGTCAAGAGAAGCGCAAAGGCCCTCTCCGCCAAAGCGGAAAGGGCCCGCGAGCAATCAAGTAGCTATTTTACTTGATATTGTACTTAGCCATGAGGGCGTCAACGGTACCGTCGTCGGTCAGGTCCTTGATGGCCTGGTTGATGTCGTCCTTGAGCTTGGTGTTGCCCTGGTTGATGGCGATGGCGTACTCCTCGCCGGTGCTAATCTGCTTAATGGTCTGGCAGGTGTTGAACTGCTCGGCGGTCAGCTGGCTGGCAACGGAGCGGTTGGTGACTACGGCGTCGCCCTTATCGGACTGCAGGGCGCTGAAGCACTCGGTGGCGTCCTTGTAGGGGACAATCTTGGCCTTGGGGAAGTTCTCCTGGGCAAAGGACTCGGCGGTCGAGCCAGACTGGACGATGATGGTAGCGTCGGCGTTGTTGAGCTTCTCGCTGTAGTTGTCGGCCGTGATGTCGGTGTTATCGACCTTGGTCACGATAGCCTGATCGTCCATGTAGTAAGAATCGGAGAAAGTGACTTCCTTCTCACGCTCGGGCGTGTCGGTGATAGCCGCGATGGAGACGTCATATTTGGCGCCCGAAGCGACGCCCGGAACAAGCGTGTCAAAGTCATTGTTGACATACTCGACATCCAGGCCCAGCTTGTCGCCGATAGCCTTGATGAGCTCAAGGTCAAAGCCCTGATAATCGCCGTTGTCATCCTTGTACTCAAACGGAGCGTACTCGGCAGAGGTGCCGACGGTCAGCGTACCGTCCTTGACGAGTGCGTACTCCTTGGAGCCGTCGACCTTCTCGACCTTAGCGTCGTCAGAGCTGCTGGAACCGGCATTAGAACCAGAGGTGGCGTTGGACGAGCCGCAGCCCGTCAGAGCGAGGGCGAGCGCCATAGCACCCGTGGCGGCAAATGCGCCAAGCTTCTTCAGCTTCATAATCAGTCTCCTTCCGGTGACCTCGTTTGATTCAGAGGTCTGCAAAAACTGTTGGCTATTATGCACCCGGAATTACGAATCTGCAATGAGAAAACTGATTGAAACAAACCCATAACGTGAATTGAATACTCTACTTTGTGACAGTCGTTACTGCTGCAATGACCTTAATAGTCTAATTTCAGCTGCATAACCTGCAAGTTCGTTCGGAGTCTCCAAAATAAACGGCAGCGAACGCAAACGGCCATTCGATACAATATTCTGCATAACCTGTATACCGCCACCAAATTCCTCGCCGCCAAGGTATCCCTTGCCGATGCACTCGTGACGATCTTTATGGGCGCCACAAGGGTTCTTCGAATCGTTGATGTGTACGGCATGCAAGCGATCGATACCCACCACGCGGTCGAACTCGTCGAGTACGCCGTCCAGATCATGGATGATGTCGTAGCCGGCATCGCTCACATGGCAGGTGTCCAAACAAACGCCCAGCTTATCGGACAGCTCTGGGCACTTGGCGGCAACGCCCTCGATAATGCACGCCAGTTCTTCAAAGCTACGGCCCACCTCGGTGCCCTTGCCTGCCATGGTCTCAAGCAATACCGTCGTCTGCTGTCCCTCAAACATCACCTGGCACAGCGTGTCGACAATCATCTGAATGCCGACGTCTGCCCCCTGTCCCACATGCGCACCGGGATGAAAATTGTAGTAGTTGCCGGGCAGTGCTTCCATGCGCTGCAGATCCTCGGCCATGGCCTCCAGGGCAAACTCGCGCGCTCGCTCCTTAGCGGAGCAGGGGTTATAGGTATACGGGGCATGCGCCACCAGCGGTCCAAAGTCGTTTTGCGCCATAAGCTCGCGCAGAGCCGCCACGTCATCCATGTCAAGGTCTTTTGCCTTGCCACCGCGCGGGTTGCGCGTAAAGAACGCAAAGGTATTGGCGCCAATGGACAACGCCGTCTCTCCCATTGCCCGATAGCCCTTCGTCGTCGAAAGATGACATCCGATCGTCAGCATCTCCAACTCCCCCTCATCAGTTGCGGTGAAATACGGTCTATTGGTGCCTTATTTTGGCGCAAACAGACCGTATTCCACCGCAAGTTATAAAAGGGGCATCAGAGATGTGGGCCGCCAGGCACCACGGGCGCCGGCGTCATGATCCCCTACGCGTCAGCGCCAAGTCCTAGAGGGCTAGACGGATTGCATCGATAATGCGCGCGCAGCGCTGCGTGGCGGCAAGGGGCATGACGGGACTCTCGAGTTTCCCCGCCCGGATGAGCTGGGTCGCATGCTGGATTTCGCCGTAGAAATCATCAACCTCAAATGGTGCATCGATTTCGAGTACTCGACCGTCGGAATACTTCACATGGGCGAGCTCGGGGCGATGGAGACGCTCGATTTCCAACGAGCCTCGCTCACAGGCAATCGTTAAGCGGCTTTCATATGTTGCTTTGCCGTCGCACACCATATGAATGGGTATACCGCCGACGCTCATACGGATCTCGTCGGCCCAATCGACGCGGCCGCCTGATACGTCACGCCAGCGAACTTCACGGGATGAAACCTCGCACGCGCCCGCGAGCAAATCCTCAAACCAACCGACCGCATAGCAGCCCATGTCATATAGACAGCCGCCCTGCAACGAATCAAGCAGATAGCCCGAAGGAGGCTCGCCGTAATCGAGCTTTTGCACGCTTTCAATCGAGACAATACGGCCAAGCTCACCCGACGCAAGCAAGTCCTTCACGCGAGTGCGCATCGGACAAAACCGATTCTTCATCGCCTCCATAAACAGCACGCCGCGCTCACGAGAGGCGGAGGCAATCGAGAGAGCCTCTTCCTCACTCAAAACGGCCGGCTTTTCGCACAGCACGGCCTTTCCGGCGCGCAGCGCGCGACAGGCCCAACGCGCATGCATGCCATGCGGAAGAGCCAAGTAGATTGCGTCGACATCGGTGTCGGCAATCAGCGCGTCATAAGCCGCATTGCCGTTATCGTCGACCGAGGCATGGCCATGCGCAGCATCGATCGAAAACGCTCGGCAAAATTCCTCGACATGTGCAGGAGTGCGGCCGGCCGCAGCCACCAGCCGTGCCCCGTCGACCTTCTTGAGCGACGGGGCAAATCGATGAGAAATGTGCCCAGCGCCCAAAATGCCCCAACGAACCTCACGCGAATCATTACGTAAACCTCGGTCACCCACGATAGCCTCCCATCAGTTGCGGTGAAATAGTTCCTGTTGATGCCTTATTCTGCCGCAAACAGGAACTATTCCATCACAAGATATAAAAGGGTCATGAGGAGCGAGTTTTGCCGAAGACTTTAAGCATGGCCGTTACGGGGCCCGGCTGGAAGCGCCGGCGCACGTCATCGAGACGCTCGGGGATATCGATATGCTGCGGGCAGTGGCGCGCGCATTTGCCGCACTTGACGCAATTGCTCGCCAGCTTGGCCTCGCTTGTGCGCACCGCACTCGCCGTAAAGTATTGCGACAGCCCCGTAAACCAGCTGTGCGCATAGCTCGCGTTGTAGGCGGCAAAGCAGCCGGGAATGTTGATACCCTTGGGACATGGCATGCAGTAGCCGCATCCCGTGCAGGGCACGCGATTCGATTTTTCAAACTCATCCAGCACGTGCGCGATCGTGTCGAGCTGGTTGGCAGTCATCGAATTCGGCAACGCGAGGTCTGCCAGTGACGAGTTCTCATCCACCTGCGCGGTATCGGTCATACCAGAAAGCAACATGGTCACCTGGGGATGATTCCACACCCACGAAAGACCCCAGGCGGCAGGAGTGCGCAAATGCGGGTCACGGGCACTATCGAGCACAGCGCGGGCCCGTGGCGGCAGCTTGCCCGCTAAACGCCCGCCCAGCAGCGGCTCCATCACAAACACCGCGAGGCCTCGCTCGGCGGCGGCCATGAGCCCCGCTGTTCCCGCCTGATATCGCTCTCCAGCGTAATTGTACTGGATCTGGCAAAAGTCCCACTCATATGCATCGAGCATCGTCAGGAAGTCCGCTGCGCTGCCGTGGTACGAAAAACCAATCTGGCGAATACGCCCCGCCGCCTTTTGACGCGCGATCCAGTCCTCGATGCCCAACGCCACCACACGTTCCCACTGGGCGGGCGAGGTAATGTTGTGCATGAGGTAATAGTCGATATGGTCAGTCCGTAGGCGGCGCAGTTGCTCGTCGAAGAACCGGTCGAAATCCTCCGCGCATTTGCACGAAGCATGCGGCAGCTTGGTTGCGAGCAAAACCTGGTCGCGCAAGCCCAGGCGCTCAAGCGACGCACCCACGCACGCCTCGTTGCCGGGATAGAGATAGGCCGTGTCCAGGTAGTTAATCCCCTGCTCCACCGCACGGGAAATGATGGCATCGGCTGTCTTCGCATCGGGGTGCCCCGGTGCACCGGGAAACCTCATGCAGCCCAGCCCCAACGCCGAGATACGGTTGCCGCTTTTGGGGTCAACGCGATATTGCACGGCCCCTCCTCTCCCCTCGAAGCCCTAATGAGGCGAAACACAACGGCCACGTCATCGAAACACATCGGAATCGCAATTGAGAACGTATCGTAACACAGCAGAAATCGAGCCGTCACGGCACCGCTTTAACATCAGCAAAAAGCCCGATGAAAGGAGCCGGGCATGACCACGCGCGAGGACGCCTACCCCCTACCCCGGCGAGCAATACATCCTCTCGGTCGACCGCTATCAGATCGAGGTCATGGACCATCTGGACGAGCTTCCCGCCACGGGTGCCGTCATCTTCTGCACCTTCCCCAAGGTCCGCGATGGCGTCGGATACCCCGCCCGCGTCTTTGCGGTCTGCCCTGCAGCGTAGCGTCCAGGTAAACGTTTCTTTTTTATAACAGCCGCCCCGCGCACCCACCAATCACCCTGGCAGCATACAATCCATCAGGCGCCCCTTACGCGGGCGCCTTTTACATGGGGAGATGATTCACATGCAGATCAACAAGGTCGCCTTTATCGGCAAGGGCGGCGTCGGCCTGCTCTACGGCAGCATGATCGCCCGGGCGCTCGGCAACGACGCCGTCGAATACGTCATGGATGATGCCCGTTTTGAGCGTCATGCGAACGACGCGCTCACCGTCAACGGCAAGCCCTGCGATCTCACGTCCGTCCGTGCCAGCGAGGCGACGCCCGCCGATCTGGTCATCCTGACAGTCAAGACCACCGGTCTCGACCAAGCACTCAAGACTATGGAGCGCGTCGTGGGACCCAACACGCTCATCGCCTCGCTGTGCAACGGCATTACGAGCGAGCAAAAGATTGCCGAACGCTTTGGCTGGGAGCATACCGTTCTTGGTATCTGCCAGGGCATGGACGCCGTGTTTCTCAACGGCGCGCTCACCTTTACCAATGCGGGCGAAATCCGCTTTGGCGCGGCGGCCGGCACGAACCCCGCAACCATCACCGCGATCGACGAGCTCTATACGCGCTGCGGCATCGCCCATACCGTCGAGGACGACATCGCCCACCGCATGTGGGCCAAACTCATGCTCAACGACGGCATCAACCAGACCTGCATGGCCTACGGCGGGACCTACGGAAGCGCCACGGAGCCGGGCTCCGAGCAGCGTCGCTGCTTTGTTTCCGCCATGCGCGAAACGCTTGCGGTCGCCAACGCCGAGGGCGTTGAACTGACCGAGGCAGACCTGACGCAAATGGTGCACCTCATCGAGGGAATCGACCCCGCCGGTATGCCCTCGATGGCTCAAGACCGCATCGCAAGGCGCAAAACCGAGGTTGATGAGTTCGCGGGCACCATCTGCCGCCTCGCAGCCAAACACGATATCCAGGCACCGCAAAACGAGTGGCCCTATCGGCGCATCCGCGATATCGAGAAAAGCTGGTAGCGCCAACGCGCCGCATTCAACAGCCTTAACAGCAAAACCGCCGCAAGGGAACCTTTCCCCTGCGGCGGCCTTCATCTTCGTCTATGACCGGCGGCCGATCTCACAACAGTTAACGTTGCGACCCCGGCACCTCGTCCTCATCGTCGCGGCAAAGAACCACGCCCGCGCTTCCCAGCAGTGCGGCCGCGATCAGCGCGCCGACCACGATAGGAGCAGTCCCGCATGTCCCCTGCATGCCCGCGACGAGCGCGACCGTGGGACCAAGGCAGCCGAGCATCAACGCGACGGCGGCAACGGCAATATCTCGAGCATTCACAAGACCACTTCTTCCAAGAGAAAGACCTTATTTCTCATGAACTAGTGTGCCCCGCATCCATACGCCCAGCGTACCGCCACGGTAAGGGCTCTGTTAACTCAAACGCGCATAAAGAACGGGCGGCTTTACGTTGCCTAAAAGCTCAGTAAAGACGTCCGCCCATCATGTGCCTATTTTTGCTTATGGCAGATTACCAACCGGTGTAGTAATCGGTGGTTCCGGCAGCGCAGCCGGAGTCATAGACCTTGCAATCACCCTTGGAGCCCGTAAAGGTCGAGCCCTGGGCCATATCGCCCGCGGCAACAACGTAATAGCCGTCGGAATCGCGCCAGAAGCCCTCAGAATCCTGAGTCCATTCGCCCGTGCGATAGTGATAAAGCACATTGCTGCTGTAATAGGTCTCGCGGCGACCGTTGTAGTTATTGACACCCGCAGAGCGCGTCAGGCCCGATCCGTTCGCGTAGGACGCGGCAGACGCGTAGGACGGAGTGTAACCGGCGTTGTAGTACGAAGCCTGGGCGGCCTCGGCAGCCTCCGCCTCGGCGGCAGCAACCTCGAGCGCTTCGCGCTTGGCATCCTCAAGTGCAGTGCGCAGCTCATCGAGCTCGGTCGACTTCGCGTCGACCTCCTCCATCGTCAAAAGACTGCCCGCACCGTCGATACAACCCTGCAGTACAGCGCGCTCGTCATCGGTGGCATAGTCACCGTACATGTTCATGATGATCTGAGCACGCATCTCAAGGGAATCGCGCTTGGCCTCCATCGAGGCGTTCCACTCCTGCATGGAGCCAAAGCCGTCGCTGCGATAGTCGACGGGCTGCACCAGCGTCGCCTCGGACGGCGTGGATCCGACCGTGTCGGATAGTGTTGCCGCGTGGGCATCAGTTGCACCGGCGCCCGCCAAAAGTGCCACGGTCAGAGCGGCGGAAAGGGCGGCGGCTTTCGGTTTTCGTGAATCGATCCTCATGTAGCTGGAAACCTCCGTAGTGCGTTTTTGCTGCGTTTGAGCTGCGTGTGATTCGATCGCGCTGCATAGTACCCCGAGCAAATCGCGACCTGCGGTTTTACTCAAAAGGCGCACGTCAATTGCGTAAAACTCACATCCTCTCAACAGGAGTTTTCCACAACTCGAATGCATAAAGCGTGTCAAAAACCCTGTTTTTGCGCCCTCTCTATGCAAAAAAGACGCCTGTGCAACCATTGTTCGCACAGGCGCCTTGAGCAGGCATTTTATGCAGTTATACCTATCGAGTCGCAAGGGGTCCTTGCACAAGTCGCCTTACTCGTCCAGCGCGGCGAAGGCCTGCTTCAGATCCCAAATGATATCCTCGGCGTTCTCGGTACCGATGGAAAGACGGATCGTGGAGGGCGTGATGTTCTGCTCGGCGAGCTCCTCGGCAGAGAGCTGGGAGTGCGTGGTGGTAGCCGGGTGCACGACGAGCGACTTGACGTCGGCCACGTTGGCGAGCAGCGAGAACACCTGCAGATGATCGATGAACTTCCAGGCGGCCTCCTGGCCACCCTTGATCTCAAAGGTAAAGATCGAGGCGCCGCCACGGGGGAAGTACTTCTGATAGAGCTCGTGATCGGGGTGCTCAGACAGGCTCGGGTGGTTCACCTTGGCGACATGGCTGTCACCAGCCAGGAACTCAACGACCTTCTTGGTGTTCTCGACATGACGGTCAACGCGCAGCGACAGAGTCTCGGTGCCCTGGAGCAGGATCCAAGCGTTGAACGGGCTGATGCAGGCGCCCTCGTCACGCAGCAGGATGGCGCGGACATAGGTTGCGAAGGCGGCGGGACCGGCAGCCTCGGCAAACGAGACGCCATGGTAGGAGGGGTTGGGCTCGGCGATCTGCGCATACTTGCCGCTCGCCTTCCAATCGAAGTTACCGCCGTCGACGATCACGCCGCCCAGCGAGGTGCCGTGGCCGCCGATAAACTTGGTTGCGGAGTGGACGACGATGTTGGCACCATGCTCCAGCGGACGGAACAGATACGGGGTGCCGAAGGTGTTGTCGACGACAACCGGTAAACCGTGCTTCTTGGCGATCTCGGAGATGGCGTCGATGTTGGGGATGTCGGAGTTGGGGTTGCCGAGCGTCTCGAGATAGATGACCGTGGTGTTGTCCTTGATGGCACCCTCGACCTCTTCCAGGTTATGGGCATCGACAAAGGTGGTCTCGACGCCAAACTGGGAGAGCGTATGCTCCAGCAGATTGTAGGAGCCACCGTAGATGGTCTTCTGAGCCACCACGTGGTCACCGGCCTGGGCAAGAGCCTGCAGGGTATAGGTGATGGCAGCAGCACCGGAGGCGACGGCGAGACCTGCCACGCCACCCTCGAGTGCGGCGATACGATCCTCGAAGACGCCCTGGGTGGAGTTGGTCAGACGGCCGTAGATGTTACCGGCGTCGGCAAGACCAAAGCGGTCGGCGGCGTGCTGGGAGTTGCGGAACACATAGCTCGTGGTCTGGTAGATAGGCACGGCGCGGGAGTCGGATGCGGGATCGGCGCTCTCCTGGCCAACGTGAAGCTGCAGGGTATCGAAACCAAAGGTGTGCTCGGAGTTGTTGATGAACTGGCTCATGATGATCTCCTTGATCGAACAAAAGTAAATAAATAAGAGAGAAGTAAGTCGCTGTCTCCTGATCACGCCGACGGGCGCAAACAGGAGCCCGGCATTCGCCTTGGTAAGCAATTCATATGCGGGCCTCCTTTCGCATCCCGGTTCAGTGGTCGGTTTAATTACCTACCGCCTTTGTGTGTTTTGAATAGTACGAGCATTGTTTCGCTCGGTCAATCACTTAAAAGCGCTAACCTTTTATCGGTTTTATAGATAGCAATCGAAAGGACGGCGCCGATGACCCTTCAGCAGCTTCGTTTTCTGATTGCCGTGGCAGAGTCCGGCTCAATCAACGCCGCAGCTCAGCGCCTCTATACCGCTCAGTCCAACATCTCAAACGCCGTCAAAAGCCTGGAGCAGGAACTCCACCTGGAGATCTTTACGCGCTCCAGCCGCGGCGTCACGCTCACCAACGACGGCACCGAGCTTTTGGGCTATGCGCGCCAGGTCGTAGAGCAGGCCGACATGCTCGAGGCGCGCTACGAGGACGGCGGCACCCCGCAAGCCCGCCTCGCCATTTCCGCCCAGCACTACGCCTTTTCGGTCGAGGCCTTTGTCAACGTGGTCGAGCGCTGCCGCGACAGCAAGTTCGAGTTCATCATGCGCGAGACCACCACATCGCAGATCATCGATGACGTCCGCGCATTTCGCAGCGATATCGGCATTCTGTATCTGGATGACTTTAACGCCCGCGTTCTGCAGAGGGCCTTCGCCGATGCCCGCGCAAGCTTCCATCACCTCTTTGATGCAAAGGTCCACGTGTTCGTAAGTGAGCGCCACCCGCTTGCCCGCCGCCCGCAGCTGTCCCTTGCCGACCTTACGCCCTATACGCGCTACAGCTTTGAGCAGGGAACCTCAAACTCCTTCTATTACGCCGAGGAGCCGTTTAGCTACATCCCCTGCGATCGCAACATTCGAGTCTCTGACCGCGGCACGCTCACCAACCTGCTGATCACCTCGAACGGCTACACGCTCTCCACCGGCGTGCTCTCAAACGAAATGCAATGGGGCATGGCATCGATTCCGCTGGCAGATGCCCCGACGATGCACGTAGGCTATATCATGCACGATGAACGCAAGCCCTCTCCCCTGTTGCAGCAATACCTCGACGAGCTCGACCGCATCATCCAAGAAAACCAGCCATCAGAGGACGGGGTAGATATGGTAGATTGCTAGCCCTCGGCGAACGCGGCGCTACAATGGTCACTCACACGAAACGTACCCAACGAAAGGAACCATGTGAAGGTCATCATCTATACCGACGGCTCGGCCCGATCAAATCCGGGACGCGGCGGATACGGTGCCGTGCTCAAATACACCAATCCCGCCGGCAAGACCTTCACCTCCGAGCTTTCGCGCGGCTACGCCAAGACCACCAACAACCGCATGGAGCTCATGGCGGTCATCGTGGCGCTCGAGGCACTTAACCGCCCCTGCGAGGTCGAGGTCCATTCCGATTCGCAGTACGTCGTCAACGCTTTCAATAAACACTGGATCGACGGCTGGAAAAAGCGCGGGTGGAAAACTGCCAACAAGCAGCCCGTTAAGAACCGCGACCTGTGGGAGCGCCTGCTTGCCGCCAAAAGCAAGCATAAGGTGGAGTTCATCTGGGTTAAGGGCCACGCCGGCCACGAGCTCAACGAGCGCTGCGATGAGCTCGCCACCACGGCGGCCGACGGCAGTAACCTCGATATCGACACCGGCTTTAACGAGAGCGACCTGTAACGGCGTTTTCGCACGCTTTTGTGTCCTCCCGCGCTACACTCGTCCTGTAGGCCAAACAACGCAAGGGGGACACATGCTGCGTATCGCAACCATCGGCACATCCATGATTACCGACGACTTTATCCAGGTCGTCAACGCCAACGACCAAGCCGCGTTTGTGGGCACGCTCTCGCGCGATGCCGAGCGCGGCGCCGCCTTTACCGCCGAACACGACGGCGAGCGTAACTTCACCGCACTTGACGAGCTTGCGGCAGCCGCCGACGTCGACGCCGTCTATATCGGCAGCCCTAACGCACTTCACTACGAGCAGGCCCTTGCCTGCATCGCCGGTGGCAAGCACGTCATCGTCGAGAAACCCTTCTGCGCCACCGAAGCGCAGGCGCTGGAAGTCTTCCGCGCTGCCGAGGCAGCAGGTGTCGTGGCTCTCGAGGCTATGCGTCCCCTCCACGATCCCGCCTTCCACGCCATCGAGGACGCCCTGGGCGAGATCGCCCCCATCCGCCGCGCCTCATTGCGCTTTGGCAAGTATTCCTCGCGCTACAACGAGATTCTCGCGGGACGCGCCACCAATATCTTCGACTGCAATATGGCATCGGGTTCCCTCATGGACATTGGCGTCTACGCCGTCGAGCCCATGGTCGAGATTTTCGGCATGCCCTCCGGCCTTACGAGCATGACTACTCTGCTCGACCCCACCACGCGACAGCTCACGCACGGCCCCATCGACGGCTGCGGTTCCATCCTCGCCAGCTATGGCGGAGGCCGCATCTCCGTCGAGCTCGCGCACTCCAAAATTACGAATGACCTACTGCCCTCGCAGATCGAAGGCGAGCGTGGCACTATCCAGATTGACCATCTGTCAACGCCCCGCAACGTCCGCATCGACTATCGCGGCGACGTCGTACGCGGCTCGGCGACCGAGGCGCCGCGCGAACAGGGCGACAACGGCCGCGTGCTCGACCTGCCCAAATCGAGCAACACCATGGAATACGAACTCACAGACTTTATCACCGCCATCGGCGGCATCAATAACGTCAAGGAAGAGATTTGGGAGACCCCGGCAGGACGCCACGAGCTTGGCCACTACCGCGATGTCACGCTCGTCTCACTACGCATCATGGATGCCGTGCGTCAGCAGGCCGGCATAACCTTCCCGGCCGACGCAGGCAAGCAGGCATAGCGATGGGCCTCTTCGATACGTTCTTCTCCAGCGTCACCGGCGGCAGTCGAGAGCCTCAAAAACCGTCAAACGTCGAGCTCGAGCTGCGCCGCAGGCTTACCGTGCTTGCAAGCGACGAGGCCACTCAAGACACTCCCCTGCGTTATTTCCTGCGCTGGGCGGGGCAAGTCCAAGGCGTTGGTTTTCGCTTTACCAACACCAACCTCGCGCAGGCACGCGCACTCACCGGCTGGGTGCGTAACATGGAAGACGGCTCAGTCGAGATGGAGATACAGGGAGCTCCGGCAGACATCCTATCTCATCTCGAGGCACTTCATGCCTCCTACGAGCGCATGGGAACGCGTTTTCGCCTCGTAGACGCCCAGGCCCGAGCCCCACTTGCCAATGAAGACGGTTTCAGTCCTTATTATTAGTATTGTGTGCTAAATACGGTATCATTTACCTACGACCGTTAATAGAAAAGAGGCGAGGCGCATGGCGGTGCAAAGAAGGAATACCAGACAGCGAAAGCTGGTTCTTGACGCCGTGCGCCAAAGCTATAACCATCCCACCGCCGACGAAATCTACAACGTCGTGCGCGCGCAGGATGACAAAATCAGCCGCGGTACGGTCTACCGCAACCTCAATCTCTTGGCCGACGCCGGCGAGATCCTCTCCATCAAGACGCCGGGCGGCAGCCGCTTCGATCGCACGATCGAGCCGCACGCACATATCATCTGCACCTCATGCAGCCGCGTCATCGACGTACCGCTCCCCTTCGATGCCCAGCTCGACGCCAAGGCGTCCGAGCAAATCGGCTGGCACGTCACGTCGCACTACATCATCTTCGAGGGTCTCTGCCCCGACTGCCGGTAGATGTTCGGGACATGCCTTAAAATCCACCTTTCCGCGCTTTGCAGCAAATAATAGATTTCTAGGCATGTCCCAAATATCTACTCAGCGAGCAGGCGATGCAATTCCTCTTCGACCGTGCGCACGCAACGGACGCGGTCGTTGATGTCGCGCATGGTGGGGTTGCAGTTCTCCATCAGATAGGGATGGCCCACGACGTTGAGCATGTCGCGATCGTTTTCGTTATCGCCAAACGCCATCATCTCATCGGGCGAAATACCCAGGGCACGACCGTAATCGGCAAGCGCGGAGCCCTTGCCCGAACCGAAACCGATAAAGTCCGTCCATTCGGTTCCCGACGTCATCACGTCAACACGGTCGCTAAAGAGGCGCTCAAAATACTCCAGGGCCGCCGGCTGATCCACCTCGGGCGTCTGGAAGGCAATCTTAATGACGTCCTCGTCGATGTCCTCGGGGCGGGCGACCACCGCCACATCGCAGTGGACCTCATAGCGCAAATGATCGACGAACGCATCGTTGCCGCTCATGGTGTAGAGGTGTCCCTCACACGAAAGGGTCACGTCGGCATGGGGATACGCAACCACGGCATTCGCGATATCCATAGCAAGGCTACGCTCCATGGAACGCTTGACAACGGCACGTCCCTCGCTCATCACCAGGGCTCCGTTTTCGCATACATAGGCGAGCTCATCGGCCACCGGGGCAAACAGATAGCGCAAGCTCGCATATTGACGGCCGCTCGCCGGCATAAACACGATACCGCGACGATGCAGCTCATCGATGAGCTCAAAGGCCTCGGAACGCGGCTCGCGCTCCCCCGGATGCAGCAACGTGCCGTCCAAATCGCATGCAATCAGCTTGATTCCTTCAAGACCCATATGCTCCCCCACAGCATCTCATCAACAGAAAGGCGGACTTTGAATAGTTGTCTCTCAAAGTCCGCCTTACTTATACGCACGTTAACCGCGCGCCTTCTTTACGATCGTAAAGTCTGGTGCCATACTCACAACGGCATCCGCCGCACTCGACGCAAAGCGCCGGTCCGAATCGAGTTCACGGGTAACCGTCGAGAGCCGAACGCCCTCGACGCCCCGGAGCATGCGGCCCAAAACAGGCTGCACCGGCGTATACATGCGCACGGTATGCTCGTCCGAATCGCCTCGAAAAAGCGGCGCATGCATATTGCCGATCTCCCAGCACGCATGCGCGAGCGCAATCGGGTCCATGCGGTCAACTTCGACCAAATAAACCTCGGCGCTGCGCAGGCGCACGACAACCGCCACGGGCACCACGCCCGAACGGTCGACGGCGAGCACGTCGCCGTCGACAAAACGACCGCCGTCGGCAGTATCCAGCCGAACATCGACCGTGCGCCCCAGCTCCGTCACGCCCACAAACGCGCATACATCAGCCTGGTCCCAATCGAGCAGTAGCTCGTCAACTTCAAAGACGCCGCCCAGCTTCCGGCGAAGCAGAAGTTCATAGGACGGATCGTTGAGATTTCCCAAGCATGTCGTCGAAACCAAGCGCTCAGGCATGCTCTAACCCTCGACCTCGACGAGCTCGATATCAAAGTTGAGGTCCTTGCCGGCAAGCTCGTGGTTGGCATCGAGCGTCACAGCCTCGGGCGTTACGTCGATGACGACGGCGGGGACAGGCATGCCGCTCGGCGTGGACAGGAAGAGCTTCATGCCCTTCTCGATCTGCTCGATGTTGGGAACCTGCTCGGCCGGGAAGGTAATAACCATCTCGGGATTGTGCTCGCCGTAGGCATCGGCAGCAGGAATGTGCACGGTCTTCTTCTCGCCCACCTGCATGTCGACAACAGCGGCGTCGAAGCCCTTGATCATCTGACCGGCGCCGCAGGTGAACTCCAGCGGCTCGCCGCGATCGTAGGAGCTATCGAACTGCGTGCCGTCATCGAGCGTGCCGCGATAATGGGTCTTGACCTTCTTGCCCTGGTTGGACATGGTAACCTCCGTAATAAGGGCGGCGCACAACACGGGCCGCCATGAACATATGGCGCTAACTATACCCTAGTCATACAATTCAATGACAGTTTGCAAAGAAACGCTGCAACCGGAGGAACCATGGCATATCCCGTATTTGACCTACACTGCGACACCGCCGACCGCATCGGCTGGGCCACGCTCGATCTCGACCTGCGCTTTCCCGCCGGCACCGACGGTTATTTCCCCGGCGACGAAACGCATCCGCAAGATTTCGACCTCATCGAGGGCAACGCCTGCGCCATCTCGCTCGCAAAGATCGGCAACACGCCATGGGCACAGTGCTTCGCCACGTTTGTCCCCGATGAGATTCCCACCGCCCACGCCGCGCGCTTCCAGGCGCAGATCATGGCGCATATGAGCGGCCAGGCAATGCTCAACCACGACCGCATGGTCAACGTACGCAGCGCGGCAGACATTCGCCCCGCGCTCAAAGACGGCAAGGTCGCCTGCATCCACACCATCGAAAACGCCACGTTCTTTGCCGAGGACCCCGCGCTGATCGAGGTGCTCAAGAGCTTGGGCGTACTCATGTCATCGCTCAGCTGGAACGCGCAGGGACCGCTCGCGAGCGGCCACGACACCCACGCCGGCCTCACCGCCGCCGGCATCGAGGCACTTACGCAGATGGAGCACGCCGGCATGGTACTCGACGTCTCCCACCTCAACGATGAGTGCTTTGACGAGGTTGTCGCCCACGCCACGCGCCCCTTCGTCGCCAGCCACTCCAACTCCCGTGCGGTTTGCGGCGCCAAACGCAACCTTACCGACGACCAGTTCCTCACCATTCGCGACATGGGTGGCATCGTCGGCCTCAACTACTGCAGCGAGTTCCTTTCCAACGACGCAACCGACAAGACCGCCGCAGACGTCACCTTCGACCAGCTGGCGGCACATATCGAGCACTGGCTCGACCTGGGCGGCGAGGACGTCATCGCGCTCGGCGGCGACTGGGACGGCGCCACGGTGCCCGCTTTCCTCTCCGATGCCAGCAAGATGCCCGAGTTCCAGAACATGCTTTCAAAGCATTTTGGCAAGACCGTGATGCAGAAGCTCTGCAGCGACAACGCGCTTGCCTTCTTTGAGCGTTATTAATTTCACATCCCTTGAGCGGGCCGGTATGCCGAACGGTCGACATGCCGGCCCGTCCCCAATCTGAAGGACCGCTTTTGACGCAGCAGTTTACGATTTCCGTATCCCGACCGGATGGGACGCCCATCCCCGTCGTCGTTACCAAAAAGCGCGTCAAGAACTTCAACCTACGCGTCACATCGAGCGGTGAGGTCCACGCCAGTGCACCGCTCGGCGCCAGCCGCGAGCGTATCGAAGCGTTTGTGAAGCGCAACAGCGCCTGGATTATCAGCCGGCTTGCCCAGCGCGAGCAACGTCAGGCGACGGCGCGAGAGCCGCTCAGCCCCTCGTCCATCATTGCACTTTGGGGCAAGCCCATCACGGTACAAGATGCGCTCGATCACAACTTTAAGTCACCCGCACCGCGGCCCAAGCAGGCCACCTTCGCAAGTTTTATAGGTGCCGACGAGCCAGACGAACGTCCGCAGGCCAAGTGGAACGCGACCCTCGACGGCTTAACGCCCAGTGAGATCCAAGCCCATATTGACCAGCTCTATACGTCCGAGGTCACATCGGCGCTGCGCGATATTGTGCACGCATACGAAATCGCAATGGGTGTCGCCGTTTCCCGCGTTTCCGTGCGCAGCATGAAAACGCGCTGGGGATCATGCACGCCCAAAACCGGCGCCATTCGCATCGCACGAGAACTTGCCGCCTACCCCGTCGAGTGCCTTGACATGGTTGTCGCCCACGAGCTCGTCCACTTGCTCGAGCCAAGCCACAATCAGAGGTTTCACGCCCTGCTCGACACGTACTGCCCCAACAATAGAGCGCTGTCGCAGCGGCTCAAGCAGCCACCCATAGAGACGTATTAGAACCGGTTAGCGCACACGCTCGATCTCGACGCCACAGCTTGCCAAGGGCAGGCCAACAGGCGCCCACGGCTTATCGAGCTTGATGCGTACACCAAGCAGCGAGGGATAACGACGCAGCAGCATCTGGGCCGTACCTTCAGCTGCCGCCTCGATGAGCTTAAACGTATGCTCGCGCAGATAGCCATCGACATCGTGGCACACCGAGCCGTAGTCAATCGAGGCGTCCAAGTTATCGTGCTCTCCCGCTGCACGCAGGTCAGCATAGAGCACCAAGGACACGATGAATTTCTGGCCCAGCGCGTTCTCTTCGGGATACACGCCGTGGTTAGCAAAAACCTCAAGACCTTCAACGGTGATGCGGTCGGCATGGCGCAGATCGTCATAGTTCACGTGGGGCACCGCCGTTGCGGTGGATATTTCGCCCCTTCCACGGCGGGCGAGCTCGGCGCCTTCAGTCTTGGTTGCATTCTCGGGCAGTTTCTTGTTGCTCATCGCGATCGTCTCCTTCGTTTAGAACCCCGACCGCGTAAACTAACTACACGCGAATCGACAGGTTCTTTTTATCATCGCTCCAGTTGCAAGCATTGCGCGCGGGGCATGCAAAGCAGGCGCGCGACGCTTTGTCGGCTGCATAGAGCAGGCGCTCGAGCGGTTGGCTGTTCACGCGCAGCTTTCGATGGCCCAGAATGGCCGTCTTAATGGCTGCGGCATCGGCCGGCTCAAACGCTACGTCATCGGACATACCGCCGAGAATCGCATCAGCGACGCGTTCGCTTGCAACATCATGGGATATACCCGATTCATACTGTTCATCTTTGCCGATATCGTGAAGAAGTGCCGTGGCGTAGATGACCTCGCGGTCAAATTCGAGCTGTTCCTCGAGATTCTTGATCCACATAATGCGAGCGACATCCAGCAGGTGGTCAATACCGTGGCGGCAGAAGATGCGCCCCGATTCCAACTGTGCAATGTTGCCCAGGTGCCGCCGGAACAGACCGTTGGCACAGATGTAATCAATGCGAGGCATGGCACCAAAAGGCGCCAGGCCCGAAGCCATAAAGCCGCGACGCGACGTCCCCTCATCGGTCTTCGATGTAAAGTCGTTGACGACCCTCATGCTAACGGCCCAGCATCCTAAAGAACCGCTCCTCGAGCGCGGGATCAGTCTCAAAGATGCCGCGGCGAGCGAGCGTCACGGTCTTGGTGCCGGGCTTTTGCACGCCGCGCATGGTCATGCACATATGCTCGGCTTCCATGAGCACAATCGCTCCCTGGGGAGCGAGATACTCCATGAGGGCATCGGCAACTTGTGCGCACAACTGCTCCTGCAGCTGCAGACGACGGGCGTAGACCTCTACCGTGCGGGCAAGCTTAGAAAGCCCTGCGACACGGCCGTTGGGGATATAGCCAATGGCAGCCTTGCCGTAAAACGGCAGCAGATGGTGCTCGCACAGCGAGTAAAACGTAATGTCGCGCTCGATAACCAAATCGTTCGAAGCGACGGCAAAGGTTTTGGACAGGTGCTCCTCGGCACTCTGGTCCATACCGCCGGCGATCTCACCATACATACGGGCAACGCGCGCCGGGGTCTCCAGCAGGCCCTCACGAGTTGGGTCCTCGCCTATGCCCTCAAGCAACAGCTTAATGGCGGCCTCGACTTTTTCCTGATCGACCATCTGGGCCTCACTTTTCCGATTTTGCGTTCGCGCTATGGTACCACGCCCTTTGGCATCGGCCACAAGCTACATAGTATGGGTCGAATAGACCGGATCGTCCCGCCAAAGCTCCACAGCGTCGCAAAGCGCAACGCCCTCGCGCACAGCACGGGCGCGCGTGGCGTTCATATCGATCACACGCTGGTTACTCGAGCCCCTAAAGCGCAATGAGATATCGTACAGATCCTGAACGAACGGGCCGTCCACCAACATGTCGAGGCAGGCCAGGATACGGTTCGTCACCTCGGTATGATGACGGCCACCCGGCATAAGCTCCTCGAGCACGTCGCCGGTAAAGCACCAAATGGTCTTGCCCGACCCCGCGGGATAGGCCGCACGCACGCGTTCGATAAAGTCAACAAGCCCCACCTGATTCTCGGGCTCCATAGGCTCGCCGCCCAGAATCGTCAGGCCATCAATAAAGGGATGGTCGAGGCTCTCGATAATCTTGTCCTCGACGGCACGGTCGAACGGCTCACCCGCAGCAAAGTCCCACGCGACAGAGTTAAAGCAGTTCTTGCACCCACGACGGCACCCGCTCACAAACAGAGAAGTACGAACGCCTTCCCCATCAGCAATGTCGAAATACTTAATGTTCGCGTAATTCATAGGTAACTCTCCCGGGAGGCCGGGACATATCATCCCGTCCTCAAACATTCTCGGCCTGCGGCCTGCGAAACTGCGGGCGGGACGATATGTCCCGGCCTCATGCAAAGGGTAACTCAATGAACGAAGCGAACATCGAGCATAGGGTTCGAGATCTAATAAAAACTGGGTTGCGGCTCAACCGCCATCGCAAGTAAATCGCAGCTGCAGCTCGAATTATCTCCGCTACGAACTTCGAGGAGTGAGCAGACCGCATGCCGCATCTCAGCTACGTCAACTTGGCTGAGCCGAGAGGACCGCTTGGGCTTTTGCTCGATATGAGTTCCGCACGCAAAGAAGGCCACTTAATGTGGCCTTCGTCTTGCGCAGGACTGTCCGAAATAGCGAGCAAATGCCCAAGCGGCCCTCCCGGCTCAGCCCCGGAGCGGTATTAGAGATGCAGCACGCGGTCGCGGATCTCCTCGGTTCGGCCCTGGTTCCAGAATTGAGTACCGATGTAGCCGCACGTACGACGGGCGACATTCATCTTCTCCTGATCGCGGTTGCCGCAGTTGGGGCACTCCCACACCAGCTTGCCGTCATCCTCGACAATCTTGATCTCACCGTCGTAGCCGCACACCTGGCAGTAGTCGCTCTTGGTGTTGAGCTCGGCGTACATGATGTTGTCGTAGATGTACTGCATCACGCGAATGACAGCCTTGAGGTTGTCCTGCATGTTGGGAACCTCGACGTAGGAGATGGCACCGCCCGGCGAAAGCTGCTGGAACATACCCTCGAACTTGAGCTTGTCGAATGCGTCGATCTCCTCGGACACGTGGACGTGGTAGCTGTTGGTGATGTAGCCCTTGTCCGTCACGCCCGGGATGATGCCAAAACGACGCTGCAGGCACTTGGCGAACTTGTAGGTCGTCGACTCAAGCGGGGTACCGTACAGCGAGAAGTCAATATCGCTTTCGGCCTTCCACTCGGCGCACTTGTCGTTCATGCGCTGCATGACGGCCATGGCAAACGGCGTGCCCTCCTTCTCGGTGTGGCTGTGGCCCGTCATGTACTTGACGCACTCATACAGACCGGCATAGCCCAGGCTGATGGTGGAGTATCCGCCCACGAGCAGCTTATCGATTGTCTCGCCCTTCTTCAGACGAGCGAGGGCGCCGTACTGCCACAGAATCGGTGCGGCGTCAGAAAGCGTACCCATCAGGCGCTCATGACGGCACAGCAGGGCACGGTGGCACAGCTCAAGGCGCTCGTCGAAGATCTTCCAGAACTTATCCATATCCTGGTGCGAGCTCAGCGCGACATCGGGCAGGTTGATGGTCACGACGCCCTGGTTAAAGCGACCATAGTACTTGGGCTTGTTCGGGTCGTAGTTCAGCGCGTTGGCAACGTTGTTAAAGCCGTTGCCGGAGCGGTCGGGCGTCAAGAAGCTGCGGCAGCCCATGCAGGTATAGCAGTCGCCGTTACCCGCGGTCTCGCCCTTCGACAGCTTGAGCTCGCGCATCTTTTTCTCGGAGATGTAATCGGGCACCATACGCTTGGCAGTGCACTTGGCAGCCAGCTGGGTCAGGTAGAAGTACGGGGAATCCTCGTGAACGTTATCGTCCTCGAGTACATAGATAAGCTTGGGGAATGCCGGGGTGATCCATACGCCGGCCTCGTTCTTAACGCCCTCGTAGCGCTGGCGAAGCGTCTCCTCCACGATCATGGCAAGGTCGTGCTTCTCCTGAGGCGTACGGGCCTCGTTAAGATACATAAAGACCGTCACGAACGGCGCCTGGCCATTGGTGGTCATAAGGGTCACGACCTGATACTGAATCGTCTGGACGCCGCGACGGATCTCGTCACGCAGGCGATCCTCAACAACCTCGCGGACCTTTTCGGGAGATGCGGAAACGCCGAGCTCCTCGAGCTCGCGGGCGACCTCGCCGCGAATCTTTTGACGGCTCACCTCGACGAACGGGGCGAGATGGGTCAGCGAAATCGACTGGCCACCGTACTGGGAGGAAGCAACCTGGGCGATGATCTGCGTCGCGATGTTGCAGGCGGTCGAGAAGCTGTGCGGCTTCTCAATCAGCGTACCCGAGATAACAGTACCGTTCTGGAGCATATCCTCCAGGTTCACCAGGTCGCAGTTATGCATGTGCTGGGCAAAGTAGTCCGAATCATGGAAGTGGATCAGACCCTCATTGTGAGCATCCACAATCTCCTGGGGCAGCAGCACACGCTGGGTCAGGTCCTTGGAGATCTCGCCGGCCATGTAGTCACGCTGAACGGAATTGACGGTCGGGTTCTTGTTGGAGTTCTCCTGCTTGACCTCTTCGTTGTTGCACTCAATCAGCGACAGAATCTTGTCGTCGGTCGTGTTCTTCTGGCGCTTCAGGCTCTGAACATAGCGATAGATGATGTAATGGCGAGCGACCTCGTAGCAGTCGAGACGCATGATCTCGTCCTCGACCAGATCCTGAATCTCCTCGACCGACACGGTGTGGCCCGCGTTCTCGCATGCCTCGGCGACGTTTTGTGCCGCGTAAACCACCTGGCGGTCGGTAAGACGAGAGCTCTCCTCGACCTCCAAGTTTGCGGCGCGGATGGCATTGACGATCTTATCGATGTCAAAGACAACCTCGGTGCCGCTGCGCTTGATGATCTTCATCCTCTTGCCTCTTTCGTATCGTAGCCTCATCGCGCTTCAGAGCCAAACGATACCCGGCAGGGCTTGCCCCTGTCTTGCGGCGCCGTCGCGCAATCTGTGTTCTCGATAAACCATAAGCCTCCATGCGGACATTCCCTGGAGCCGATCAAGCGGCTCAAGGACACGTTCAAAAGAGGCAGTTAAGGTCTTCGTTCTCTGTCCGCCATCTATCATACGACAAAGAGGCATCTATATCCTGTATTCTTTTTTTAGGTCAAACACAACATATAGTGTTTCAGCAGGTCAAAGCAATTTGTCATTTTGCAGACGCATTAAAAATGAGGGGCTCTTGGCAAGTCGGTAAAACGCTACCAACACGGCTACCTGCATGGCAGTTATAAAACCCCCTTAGTCAAGCCGCTGACAAATCCTACCAAAACCAAGTCGCTCACGCCAAAAGAATCCAAAAGATTATGCTTGACCAACATGTTGCGGTCACGATCGGCCAGGACGTATGCAATCTGCCGGCACCTCTACGGGATGCGAAGACCATCGCGTACAGACCTTGGATCAATATTTGGTGGCTTATATTGGCGGCGTGCTTGGTGGCAAAACAAAACAGCCCAGAGGACATAGCCTCTGAGCTGCGAACATTTGGTGGGCGTTAGAAGATTTGAACTTCTGACCTCTTCCGTGTCAGGGAAGCGCTCTCCCCCTGAGCTAAACGCCCAAATGGAGCGGACAACGGGGCTCGAACCCGCGACCCCAACCTTGGCAAGGTTGTGCTCTACCAACTGAGCCATGTCCGCTTACGAGGATTAATCTTACGTGATGCCCGCATCCTATGCAAGAACTTTTTTTGAAAAGTTTTGCGACGCTCTCGCGAGGGCATCAGTCGTCACGAAAGGCGTGGACAAACGCAGGCTCGCAGCGAGATGCCCCTACATCTCACCGAGCATGATCCAGGCAGAGCTGTCCTGTGCGAGCCTGCCGTCTGCAAGCGGTGATGAGGTGAGCAGGACCCTGCCCGCCGGCAGCTCCACGGGCGCTGCACCGAAGTTCGTCACACACGCCCAGCCGTTATCGCGGCGATAGGCGATGACGCCGCCCTCAGCGCCCTCGGCACCATCCGCAAGACCGGTGCGCCCGTCAAGATCGAGCCACGCAAGATCGTTGGCGCACCCGCGCAGCTTGCGCCGCAGCCAGAGGGCGTCACGATAGAGCGCAAGCATCGATGTCGGGTCCACTTCTTCCCTATCGGCAGCATAATCGGAAAACCATGCAGGCTGCGGCAGATGGGGCGCCGCATCGGCGTCTGCCGGCGAAAACCCAAACGATCCGCCATGCGCGGGATCGTCCGCCGCCACCCACGGCAGGGGCACACGACAGCCGTCGCGCCCCTTCTCACGCTTCGGTCCGTGCGTATTGGTCGCAGTGGGATCTTCGAGTGCATCCCACGGAATATCAGCCACCTCAAAAAGGCCGAGCTCCTCACCCTGATACACGTATGCCGAGCCCGGAAGCGCCAGCTCAAGCAAAAGGGCCGCCCGCGCGCGGCGCTCGCCGAGTTCACGGTCCTCGTCATAAGACGACCCGTCGCGTAAGAGCCAGTCGAGCGCAATCTGGTGGTAGCGCGTCGCCTTGATTTGCGGCAGGGCATAGCGCGTCGCCACGCGCGGCACGTCGTGGTTGGAGAGTACCCAGGTCGAGGCGGAATCGGATTCGATGGCCGCCTTCAAACCCTCCTCGATTGCAGCGTGCATGTCATCATAGGTCCAAGTGGCCTTGGCAAACTCAAAGTTGAATGTCTGGCCAAGCTCGCTGGGACGCGCGTAGAGATACTGGCGCTCGGGCAGCACCCACGCCTCGGCAACGGCGCTGCGTGGCGGATTATAGCGGTCGAACACGCGACGCCACTCGCGATAGATCTCGTGGACCTCGTTGCGGTCCCACAGCGGATGGGTGCCGTCGTCAACCATGTCATCGCCCTCGGCGAGATGCCACCGGTCGAGGTCATCGCGGTCGAGATCCTTGGCGAGACCCTGCGCCACATCAATGCGAAAGCCGTCGACGCCTCGATCGCTCCAAAACGCCAGGACGTCGCAAAAGAGCGCGTGAACCTCAGGGCATGCCCAGTCAAAGTCCGGCTGCTCGGGCGTAAACATGTGCAGATACCACTGACCGTCCGCAACACGCGTCCATGCGGGGCCGCCAAAGTTGGCATTCCAATTGGTAGGAGGCAGCTCGCCATGCTCGCCGCGACCATCGCGGAAGATATAACGGGCGCGCTCGGGCGATCCGGGGCCGGCGGCAAGAGCGGCTTTGAACCAGGGGTGCTGGCTGGATGAATGGTTGGGCACGATGTCGACGATGACCTTGATGCCGCGCACGTGAGCCGCAGCGATCATGTCATCGAAGTCGTCAAGCGAGCCGAGACGTGGGTCGACATCGCAGTAGTCCGCCACATCATAGCCACCATCGACAAGAGGCGATGGGTAAAACGGGCTCAGCCAGATGGCCTCGATACCCAGCCGCTCAAGATAGTCCATCTTCTGGGTAATGCCCGCGATATCGCCCAGACCCGAACCAGTCGAATCCTTAAACGAGCGCGGGTAGATCTGATAGATCGCGGCGTCGGACATCCATGAGCGCGAAGAAGACTTTTCTGTAGCCATGGGGCGTGCCTCCCTTGCAACGAGGTTATGCGAGATGCCCACGATGATACGCCCAAAGCGGACATTCGCGGCAAACAACGCCACAGCCACGCCCCAAAACGCTCGCTCCCTCTCGGGTTCGAACCTCCCGGGACGAATCGACCGATTAGTGAAAAGAACGGAAGACCCACTTTCCCGGCCACGACAGCGAGCGGGCTCCGGGTGCCCCAGGTTGCCGCGAAAGAGGAGGGAAGCGTACTTTATGTACGCGACCGACGATTGAGGGGCAAGATGGGGTGTCCGGGGCCCGCGCAGCGTCAACAAAAAACGCGGTTCGTTAGAACCGCGTAAGATAGTTGGAGCGGACAACGGGGCTCGAACCCGCGACCCCAACCTTGGCAAGGTTGTGCTCTACCAACTGAGCCATGTCCGCATATGTAAAACAAAACGGGCGCCGGAGCGCCCGGATGTTGCCTGGAGGCGAAGCCCGGATTCGAACCGGGGGTAAAGGCTTTGCAGGCCTCTGCCTTACCACTTGGCCACTTCGCCGAAAAAGGACCGCCTAAACGGTCCGGAAATGCAATGGAGCGGACAACGGGGCTCGAACCCGCGACCCCAACCTTGGCAAGGTTGTGCTCTACCAACTGAGCCATGTCCGCTTGCGGGTTATTAATTTACGCGAGTTGTCCAAAAGACGCAAGTACTTTTTTCAAAAAACTTGTCTGCCGCATGTTCTTAGTAGCTAAACGCGCTAAAGCGATTGGCTAGGCACACGATTCCAGTGCTCCGCTAAACAGCTTCACCATCTGCACGCGCGTGCCGGCGCCGTCCGTACGACGAGCAACCTCCACGTTATCGACGAGCATACGCATAAGCTTGATGCCACGGCCGCGTTCCTCGGATGCGACCGGTTCGCTCGTTTCATCGATAGAATAGCCGGCGCCTCGATCAAGCACCTCAACCACAACGCGATCGCCATAGGCCTGAACCGTCAGGACGCACCCGATACCGCCCGCATGGTCATAGGCATTACCCAGCGCCTCCCCCGACGCCAATGCGACATCGTAGCGCTCGTCACGGCGCAACGGGAGCGATTCAAGGAGTTCGGTGATGCGATGTCGGTAGTATGGAAGATTCTCGATACCCTGACGGACCTCGACGCTCTTACTCCAGCGAGGCAGCTCCCCCACCGGAATGGCGGGAATAGACTCCCGTGCCGGCCCCGCGACATGAAGGATATCGACAAGACGAGCAATCTCCAAAAAGCGAACAACTTCACCTGATGCATTGACGAGCGAAAGCAGGCCTTCTCGCCTCATGAGCTCACGAGCGCGCGTAAGCAGGAATGCCAAGCCCGTCGAATCGATAAAGCTAACAGCCTGACAGTTGATGACGACACGACGCACGCCGCGGCCAATCAAAGCATCCAACCGCCGACGCAGCGCAGGCACCGTGGCGATGTCGATATCGCCTGGTGGCGTCAAAACCGCTATGTCATTCCACTCATTCATACGACCATGGTTCCCCAAAAGAGCTTGTTCGATGCATGCGTTTCCGCAACCGTGCGGATTCGACGCGCCCAGCGTCGCTGTTTAGGACCGGCCCCGCAAAAACTCAAGGGACACCAATGCAATGTCATCGTCCAGCGCCGATTCGGTAAATCGGTCGAGCTCGCCCAAGACCTTGCCGCAGATTCCCGATACGCCCTCACCCGAGACAGAGAGCAGAAGGTCACGAAGGCGCTGCTCGCCAAAGAACGCTCCGGTGCGGTCGCGGGCCTCAATCGTTCCATCCGTATACATGAAGAGCATGTCGCCAGGAGCGAACGTAAACACGCCCGTCTCGTAAACCATGCCTTCGAATGCGCCGATTACGCCCGATTGGCATCCAAGCAGTTCGACCTCTCCCCCACGGGCCACGCCGCCGCCCAGCGGCATCGACTCTGGCCTGATGACCATGGTCGGAGGATGGCCCGCCGAACAATACGTTGCGCGTCCGGCTTTAAGGTCAATCTTGGCGATAAAGGCCGTCACGAACGTCTCGACCCTCGAAAAGCCCATGAGCATGCTGTTAAGGGAGCGTGCCATGCGGGCCGGGCCAGCACCCTCCCAGGCATATGCCGTCAGGGCCGTCTTGACGAGCGCGGACATCGATGCGGCCTCAATGCCTTTGCCAGACACATCACCCAAAATCATGACGGCGCAGTCGTCGGGAAGTCGGATGAGCGTATAGAAATCACCGCCGACCAACGCCGAGTTCGTGGCCGACAGGTACACCGAATCGGTTGCGATACCCGGAACATCCCCCAGGGAATTTCTCATGCCGATCTGGAGGGTCTGAGCGATATGGCGCTCCTCGCGCTTTTGAGATTCGCCTTCGTAGATCAGTTCAAAGTCATGCGCCAAGTGCACCAAGTAGTCATATTCAAGGTCATCAATCGGCTCTTGGCTACCATCACGAAGCAGCAGCGCGCGCGTCGTCGGACTCTTCGCAACAGAAGCAGGAACAATCGCGTCGTTACTGTGCTTGCCATCACCCTCAGAGCGCGGGCGCCCCGCCTCGATGCCGGAGTCGACGTAGAGACCTTGACAAGGCAGACCATGCGCCCTAAGCCAGCCTCCCATAGGCATCGATTCGTCAACGCGAGTTATACGAACGTGTTTAAGGTCCTCGGCACTCGTACCGCCCAAAACAGATGCCTCAAAGCCATCAGGGCCAGCCCCCAGACGTGCCGCTGGCGCCGTCGTGGAAAAGAAAAGCTTCTCAGGGTCGTCCGGCAAGGCAACGCGACTGCCGCCTTCAAAATCTATGACGTAGGAATCCAGACTGGCGTCATACTCAACAGGGCAAAAATGGCAGTTAAGCATATTGCAGATCTCGGACGATACCGCCTGGGTAGCCGCGGCAGAATCGTCTAGAAAGGTAAACAACTCATCACGCAAGACATTGAGCGAGCAGCCAAGCTCGGCCGTGCGACGGGAGCGAAGGCTCGATGCCATGCCGACCAGCTGGATAGACAGGTAATCGCAAATGACCTCGAGCACATTAACGTCATAGGCGAGCGGTGCCTGAGGGCGTTTCCAACCAACTTCCAGCACGCCAAGGATCTGCGTACCGTAAAAAACGGGAAGACAGATCTCGCTGCGGTACGGAGGCATATCCTGCATGCGCAACAGGTGCTTAGAACGATTGTCCAAGTCCATGAACATACCGGAGGCGGCCTTATCACCCTCAAGGTCCTGTTGAATCGATAAGCGACAGGCACGCGACTCACGAAGAACATACGTCGGAATGCCAGCGCCATACGGCAAAAACTCAGGCAGGTAGCTGTCGTACAGCTCCTTGGAAACACCGCGAAGTTTAAAACCGCCGCTCTCAGAAAAATAGATAGCGGCACCCGAAGCATCGAGCGTTCCTACAAGCTGGTTCAAAACGGTATCAAGTAGGCTGGGCAGCTCATCGGAGCCCACGGTACTCATAATGACCGAGAGCGTGCCAGAGAGGCGCTTGTTCGCCACTCTAAGCTCCGAAAGCGCACGCTTGAGCTGACGGTCGTGCGAATACTGTTCTTCGATGCTATGGAGCGCCACCAGGACACGTGGCGCGCGGCGCCCAAAGATGCGTGGAGGCGTTACGGAGCCCGCACGAACCAAGACGGGGATAAAGGAGCCGTCACTCAGCTTGAGCATCAGTTCGTTCTCGGAGCCATCAGTTTCAAATGGCAGACGATGTTCCGTCGCACGTTCAAAAGCGGACGAGTACAGGACGTCTTTAACATCTCCACCGATGACGTCGGCGCGTTCCTCGCACATCAAACCAAGTAAGCGATTATTCACATGCAGAATGGTTCCGTCGAGCTCGCAGATGATGACAGCATCGCTCGTGATCTCGACTAGTTGGGCAACGTCTGCCCACTCGTTGCGTTCAAGCGTTTCCATCGTGGACCCCACCGTCTATCGGTAACAAAAAAGCCTCCGAAGAGGCTTCTCAAATGCGATGGTGTCGGAGGCGGGACTTGAACCCGCATGACCAAAAAGCGGTCACTAGCACCTCAAGCTAGCGCGTCTGCCAATTCCGCCACTCCGACATGCTATGTTGTTGATTCACGGTTCGTTTTGTTGGACCCGCGCGTTCAACGAGGAAGATAATAACCTATGATTCGAGAACTGTGCAAGCACTTTTTTCAAAAAAGTTTACGAATTTGTAAATGCGCAGGTAAATCCGTGTGTCCGGCCCCGAATCGGTGTTGCCTCCCGGCGCGTCCTCGGGCATGAGCGATATTTTGCTGCGCACTTCGTGCTACAAAATATCGCTCCCCCTGCGGAATGCGCCGGGAGGCAACACCGATTCGGGGCTTGCAAATACGTACTTCAGGCACAGTTCTCAAACATGTTCTGGGGGCTGATGCAAATTTGGTGGCTCGGCTTTGCCGAGCCCTTATATAAGGAGGCCGGAGCTAAAGCTCCGGCCTCACTAACTTTCCTATTAGATAAAGTGAGCGATCGAGGAATCGCACTCCCCCTGCCGAGTTGCCGCAGGGCCCGCCCTGAAGTTACTTTTCAGAACACTCCGCAGGACGCAAGAAACCCCCGCCGCACGATGAACTGCACCCCAAAACTTGGACGGCTTAAATAAGAACTACGCCGCAAGGGACT
>UQXC01000014.1 GCA_900544995.1 uncultured Collinsella sp.
ATATAGGCACACAAGGTCAAAGGCGGCACCATGATCCTCCTGGTCGACAAGATCGTGCGTTGAACAGGTGCCGCGTGCATGGTAGTATTTCACGACGTGGTTCAAAGCGTTGGAGGCTGTTCTGCTACCCCAACTGCAAGTGCCACTTTATAAGGGCTCTTGGCGCAACGGTTAGCGCAGGGGACTCATAATCCCTGGGTTCTGGGTTCGAATCCCGGAGGGCCCACCAGAGAATCGAGGGGCCGGGCAAATAGCCCGGCTTCTTTTTGCCATAGTTCCCACTCCATATGCCTGCCAAATTGCTTTGAAAAACGTTTGCAGTTCAAATCCACGTAAAAGATTATGCTGGTTGACAAGAACCATTTCAAAACTATGCCGGATTACGGGGCTGGACCCGGACCGGCCGTCCATACCCTGCATTTCGCTGAATGCGCAAGTCGTCTACCTGCGGTTTTGATTTTACCGATTACGGCATGCTCGGGGGTTCCCGGTCTGGCCCCGTAAACCGGCATGGTTTTGAAATCGCCGGGTCGGCGGGAGCGCGATCGGCCCCGATAATGGGCCCGGCGCCGGCGGGACGGTCGTTGGGCGGATGGCGGCCTGCGCCGCGACTGCGAAATTTTCCAAAATTGTCCTTGCATCGGCGGGGGAGTTCCCGTATAGTACTTCTTCGCACGGGGGCGTAGCTCAGCTGGGAGAGCGCTTGACTGGCAGTCAAGAGGTCAGGGGTTCGATCCCCCTCGTCTCCACCCGAGCATTGAATGAGGCTCCAACGCAAGTTGGGGCCTTTTTTCATATAGGCACACAAGGTCAAAGGCGGCACCATGATCCTCCTGGTCGACAAGATCGAAAAAAGCTTCGGCGCACGCGTCCTCTTTAGCGGCGCGTCCTTCCAGATCAACCCCGGCGAGCGTTTTGCGCTCGTGGGACCCAACGGCGCCGGCAAAACCACCATGCTCAAGATCATCATGGGCATCGACAGCCCAGACGCCGGCCAGGTCCAGTACGCCAAGGACTGCCAGGTGGGCTACCTAGAGCAGGAAACCAACCTGGAGCAAAAGGACACCACTATCCTTGCCGAGGTCATGGCGGCCGCCAAGGAAATCCGCCGCATGGGCGAGCGCGCCAACGAGCTGCAAGCCCAGATCACCGAGCTCTCCGAGCAGGGCAAGGACGTCGACACGCTCCTTAACGAGTACGGCCAGGTCCAGGACCGCTTTGAGCACCTGGGCGGCTACGAGCTCGAGAGCAACGCCCGCAAGATCCTGTCCGGCCTCGGCTTCAAAGTTACCGACTTTGAGCGCCCATGCTCCGAGTTCTCGGGCGGCTGGCAAATGCGCATCGCGCTCGCCAAGCTCTTCCTGCGCCACCCCGACCTGCTGCTGCTCGACGAGCCCACCAACCACCTGGACCTCGAAAGCGTCCAGTGGCTGCGCGGCTTTATCGCCAACTACGACGGCGCCGTGCTCATCGTCAGCCACGACCGCGCCTTCATGGACGCCTGCGTCGACCACGTCGCCGCGCTCGAGAACCGCCGCGTGACCACCTACACCGGCAACTACAGCAGCTACCTCAAGCAACGCGAAGACAACTTGGAGCAGATGCGCGCCAAGCGTGCCGCGCAGGAGCGCGACATCGCCCACATGCAGGTCTTCGTCGACAAGTTCCGCTACAAGCCCACCAAGGCCGCCCAGGCGCAGGAGCGCATTCGCAAGATCGAGCAGATCAAAAAGGAGCTCGTCATCCTGCCCGAGGGCCACAAGCACATCGACTTTAAGTTCCCCGACCCGCCACGCTCCGGCGACATGGTCGTGAGCCTCGAGGGCGTATCCAAGTCCTACGGCGACAAGCACATCTACAGCGACATCGACCTCAAACTCTACCGCGGCGAGCACGTGGCGCTTGTCGGCCCCAACGGCGCCGGCAAGTCCACCCTCATGAAGATCCTCGCCGGCCTGGAGCCGCCCACTTCCGGCACGCGCGACCTGGGTACCAACGTGGGCATCGCCTACTATGCCCAGCATGCGCTCGAGGGCATGACCGAGTCCAACACCGTCTTGCAAGAGATCGACACCGTCACGCCCAAGTGGACCGTGCCGCAGCAGCGCAGCCTGCTGGGCGCCTTCCTGTTTAGCGACAACGACGCAATCGAAAAGCAGGTACGCGTCCTCTCCGGCGGCGAAAAGGCGCGTCTGGCCCTGGCCAAGATGCTCGTTGCCCCCGAAGCGCTCCTGTGCCTGGACGAGCCCACCAACCACCTGGACATCGACTCGGTGGACATGCTCGAGAACGCCCTGCAAAACTTCCCCGGCACCATCGTGCTGATCAGCCACGACGAGCACCTGGTACGCGCCGTGGCCAACCGCGTGATCGACATCCGCGATGGCAAGGTCACGGTCTATGACGGCGACTACGACTACTACCTCTACAAGCGCGAGGACCTCGCAGCCCGCGCTGCCGCCGAGGCGGCAGGGGAGAGCGCGCCGGTAGCAAGTAAGAGCAAAAATGCCGCCAAACCAGCCAACGCCGCCCAGGCCAGCAGCCCTGCTGCGGCCCCCAAGCCGGCCGAGGGCAAAAAGACCAAGGAGCAAAAGCGCGCCGAGGCCCAGGCCCGCGCTGCGCTCAACAAAAAGCTCAAGGGCGTGCGCAACCAGCTCAAGAAGATCGAGACGGAGCTGGAAAAAAAGCGCGCCCGCTATGACGAGCTTATGGAATTGATGGCAAGCGAAGAACTTTATGCCGATCAGGACAAGTTCAACGCCGCACTGGGGGAATATAACGGCCTTAAGCAAGAGCTGCCCAAGCTCGAGGACGAATGGCTGGAGCTTTCCACCCAAATCGAAGAGGAGACCGCGCGTGAACTCTCGTAAGGCTGCTGCCGTGGCGATGAGCATCATCGCCATCGCCTGTCGCATCTGCGGCATCTTTATGAGCGCGATGACCGTGCTGCTGTGCTTTAGCGGCCTCACCGCCAAGCTGCAGATCGTGGGCTTTGTCGTCGAGCTTTCGCGTGCGTTGCCGAGCGCCATCGCCGGCTACGGCGTCATCACATCGCCCTTTGGCGGCGTGTTCCGCCTGGATTACGCCATCGTGGCCGTCATCCTGTTTGTGGTCGACTACCTGCTCACGCGCGCCTCGCGCCGCGTCCGCTAGGGGAGTGATATGTCCAGCAGCTACTTCATGAACCTGCTCGCGAGCGCTGTTGCCGTCATCGTGGGTATCGTGATCCACGAGAGTGCGCACGCCGCCGCGGCCTGGGCGCTCGGCGACAAGACGGCCCGCTCCCGTGGCCGCGTCTCGCTCAACCCGCTCAACCATATCGACCCGTTCGGTACCATTCTCCTGCCGCTGCTGATGCTCGCCGCCGGCGGCCCGGTGTTCGCCTTTGCCAAGCCCGTGCCCGTCTACCTCAACAACCTCAAGCACCCCAAACGCGACGAGGTCCTGGTGAGCGCGGCCGGCCCCGCATCGAACATTGCGCTCGCATGCCTTGCCGGCGCACTCATGCACGCGACATACGGCAACCTCTATGCCAGCATGTCCTTTGCCGTGGCGTCCCAAATCATGAACTTCGGCGCCACCTTTATCGTGGTCAACCTGTCGCTCGCGTTCTTTAACCTCATCCCGATCCCGCCGCTCGATGGCTCGTCGATTATCGTCCCGTTCCTCAAGGGCAAGGCGCTCGTCAACTACTATCGCCTGCAGCAGTACGCCATGCCTATCCTCATCCTGGTGCTGTACCTGCTGCCCATGTGGACCGGCATCGACGTGATCGGCCGCTATTTCGACGTTACCGTGTATCCGCTGGCCGAGTGGCTGCTCAACTTCGCAATCGCCGGCATCTAAGGTAAACTTACAGGTCGACCGTACAAAACGGTCGCAACATGCACCCAAACCGCGCCGCGAAGGCGCCGTCAAAGGAGGTCGAAGATGTCGTATCGCGTGTCGACGCAGGTCTACAGCGGACCGTTCGACCTGCTGCTGCAGCTGGTAACCCGCCAAAAAGTTGATATCGGCGCCATCTCGATCAGCGAGGTGGCCGAGCAATACCTGGCCGAGGCCGAGCGCATCGAGGCGCTGGACCTGGACGTGGCGAGCGACTTTTTGCTGGTCGCGGCAACCCTTTTGGACATTAAGGCAGCCTCGCTGGTTCCCCAGGAGGCCCCGCGCAAGACAGACGACGATGACGAGGACGACGAAGACCTCGAGGAACTCAGCGCGCTCGACGGCGACGCCCTGCGCGAAGTCCTGATCCAGCGCCTGATCGCCTACAAGCAGTTTAAGGGCGCGGCGGCAGCCCTTGGCGCGCGCATGCAGGCCGAAAGCCGCATGCATCCGCGCGTAGCCGGCCCCGACCCCGAGTTTCTGGGCCTTATGCCCGACTACCTGGCCGGCATTACCCTGCGCGGCCTCGCCGTCATCTGCGCCGACCTGGACGGCAAGCGCCAGACCTTCCTGCTGGAAGCCGAGCACGTGGCGCCGCATCGCGTGCCGCTCGATCTGACGGTGGCATCTGTCGACCGCTTTACCATGGCGCACCAAACCTGCACCTTCCGCGAGCTCTTGGACGGCGACGCCACCACCGAACAGCTCGTCGTTACCTTCCTTGCTATGCTCGAGCTCGCCAAGCGCGGCTCTCTTACGCTGAGCCAGGACGAGATCTTTGGAACCATTCAAATCAACCGCGTCGAGGGCGCCGAGGCATACGTGCCCGGCGAGGGCCCCGAGCTCACCGAATAGGAGCGGCAACCATGTCAACCCTTTCCACGCTGGAGGCAAACAGCCTCAAAGGCGCCCTCGAGGCGCTGCTGCTGGTGTCGAGCGACCCCGTGAGCGCACCCGCGCTGGCAGGTGCGCTGGATATCGCCCCGGGCGAGTGTGCGTCGCTGTTGGCCGAGCTCAAGGTTGAGTATGAGGAAGCCAACCGCGGCTTTCAACTGCGCGAGGTCGCCGGTGGCTGGCGCCTGTTTACACACCCCGCCTACCACGATGTGGTCGAGGCCTACGTGCTGAGCTGGGACACGCAAAAGCTGTCGCAGGCGGCGCTCGAGACCCTGGCCGTCATCGCCTACCACCAGCCCGTCACACGCGAGGTGGTCAAGGGCATCCGCGGCGTCAACTCCGACGGCGTCATCGCGTCGCTCGTGGACAAGGGCCTGGTGCGCGAGCTCGGCCGCGACCCCGAACGCGGTCAGGCCATCATCTACGGCACGACCAATGCCTTTTTGGAAAAGTTCGGCCTGCGCTCCACTCGTGACCTGCCCGATCTAGAGCAATTTGCGCCCGACGAGCAGTCGCGCCAGTTTATCCGCGAGCGCCTGAGCGGCCGCAGCATTCAGTCTACGCTCGAAGAGCAGGCCGAGGACCTGGACGAAGAGCGCGAACTGATCGATACCGATGTTGAAGATACCGATGGCGAGGAGCTGCTGGCCGCCGGTGACACCTCGGAGGACATGCATGATGAGGACTAACGAAGCAGGGGAGACGCGCACTGCAAGCGCCGCGGGCGTCACAACGCCAGCGGGCGACGCCCAGCCCGTCTACCCGCACACCATGCGCCTGCAGCGCTTTTTGGCGCGCGCGGGCGTGGCGAGCCGCCGCGGCTCGGAGGACCTGATGACCGCCGGCCGCGTGACCGTCAACGGCCAGGTCGCGACCGAACTGGGCACCAAGGTCGATGTCGACCGCGACCATATCGAGGTCGACGGCATGCCCGCCAAGCTCAACCAGGGCGCCGTGTACCTGATGCTCTACAAGCCGACCGGCTACCTCACCACCATGAGCGATCCGCAGGAGCGCCCTTGCGTGGCCGACCTGGTACCGCGCGACCGCTTTCCGGGGCTCTTCCCGGTGGGTCGCCTGGACCGCGACACCACGGGGCTTTTGCTCTTTACCACCGACGGCGACCTGTCGCAAGACCTGCTGCACCCCAGCAAGCACGTCTACAAGACCTATCAGGCGCTGGTGGACGGCCACCTGACCGATCGCGACTTAGAACCACTCCGTCGCGGCATCGAGCTCGACGACGGCCTGTGCCAGCCGGCGATCTGCCGCGTCATCAGCGCGCGCGAGGCCGAGGCCGTGGCTCCGCAAGGCGTAAAGCCCGGCACCACTGCCGTGGAGGTCATCATCCGCGAGGGCCGCAAGAACCAGGTCAAGCGCATGCTGAGCAAAATCCATCACCCGGTGATCCGCCTGCACCGCTGCAACTTTGCCGGACTGGAGCTCAAGGACGTGGCCAAAGGCTCGTGGCGCGAGCTCACCGATCACGAGGTGCAGATCCTCAAGGCCGGCGGCATCCCGCCCAAGCAGGCCGGCGCCAAGAGCGGCGGCGAGCCCTCGACCAACACCGCGAGTCGTACGCGCCACCACGGCAGTCACGGCTCCGCGCCCAAGCGCAACACCTACCGCGAGCGCTACACGGGCTAGGCAATCCGCCGAGCCGCAGCATCCGCGTCTCATACCAGCACGTCAACCACCGAAAGGAAGCATTGCATGATCGTCGCCATCGACGGCCCCGCCGGTTCCGGCAAGTCCACCATTGCCAAGGAGATTGCCCGCCAGCTGGGCTTTAACAAGCTCGACACGGGCGCCATGTATCGTGCCGTCACCTTCGCCGCGCTCGACCGCGGCATCGACCTGGACGACGAGGCGGCCATCGACGCCCTCGCCGAGCAGATCGAAATCCGCTTTACCAACGGCACCGGCGAGGACACGCGCCTGACCATCGACGGCAAGGACGCCTCGGCTGCCATCCGCACCCCGCAGGTGGACGCCAACGTGTCCAAGGTCTCGGCCTACCCGGGCGTGCGCGCGGCCATGCTCATCCACCAGCGCCGCGCTGCCGAGGACCGCGATATCGTCGCCGAGGGTCGCGACATCGGCACCGTCGTGTTCCCCAACGCGCAGGTCAAAGTATTCCTGACCGCCGACCCGCGCGAGCGCGCCCGTCGCCGCGTGCTGCAGCGCCACCAAAACGACGCCCAACCGCTCACCACCGAGCAGCTCGAGGCCGAGGTCGACAAGACCCTCGATGCCCTCAAGCAGCGCGATAAGCTCGACAGCAGCCGCGAGGTCGCGCCGCTCGTGCCCGCCGAGGACGCCGTGCACGTCGACTCCACTGCCCACACCATCGATGAGGTCGTCCGCATTATCGAGGACCTCATCAACCAAAGGAGGTAGCCCATGCGCCTGTTTAAGCAGACGCCCGAGGATTACTATAACGCCCCCTACGCAGAGTTCCCGGCGCTCATCCGCGGCACCGTCGCTGTAGTCATGGGCATCCTGTGGGTCTTCTCCAAGCTCATGTGGCGCTGGAAGGTCGAGGACAGCGACTTGCTGTTTGAGCGCCAGGAAGGCCGCGGCAGCGTGGTCATCTGCAACCATACCTCGATGGCCGAGCTGCTGGCCGTGGAGACGGCGTTGTTCTTTGGCGGACGCCGCATTCGCCCCATCTTTAAATCCGAGTTTGCTAAGAGCAAGATCGTACGCTGGGCCTTTAGCCGCGTGGGCGGCATTCCCGTCGAGCGCGGCACCGCCGACATGAAGTGTCTGCGTGCCGCCCAGCATGCGCTGCAACGCGGCGAGGACGTCTTGATCTTCCCCGAGGGCACGCGCATCCGCTCGCGCGAGATCAAGCCCGAGGTCCACGGCGGCTTTGCGCTCATCGCCCAGATGGGTAAGGCACCCGTCAACCCGCTCGCCATCTGCGGCTGGTCCGATATCACGCCTGCGGGCAAAAAGCTTATGCGCCCCAAAAAGTGCTGGATCCGTGCCGGCAAGGCCGTCTCGCTTTCCGATGCTCCGGCCGAGCTCAAGCGCAAGGAACGCCTGGCATGGTTTGAGTCCGAAGCCATGAGTCGCGTCTACGCCATGCGCGATGACCTGTGCGCCGAGCACCCGGGTAGGTTCTAGACATGGGCGAGGATGTCATGAACACCGTCGAGGCCGTTGCCAGCAAGGCAGACGCCCCCATCATCGAAATCGCTGCCCACGCCGGAACCTGCTACGGCGTGCAGCGCGCGCTCGATATGGCCCTGGCGGCCGCCCCGCAGGCAGGGGAGAGCGCTCAGGTCCACACCCTGGGCCCGCTCATCCATAACCCCATCGTGGTGCGCGAGCTTGCCGACGCAGGCGTCGGTCTGGCCGACACCCTGGACGATGCCGCATCGGGCACCGTGATCATTCGCGCGCACGGTGTGGTGCCGCAGGTGATTGAGGCAGCTCGCGAGCGCGGCCTCGACGTGGTCGATGCCACCTGTCCCTACGTCAAGAAGGTCCACGTGGCCGCCGAGCGCCTGGTGCGCGAGGGCTATCGCGTGCTCGTCGTGGGCGAGCCGGGCCATCCCGAGGTTGAGGGCATCCTGGGCCATGCCGGCGATGACGCGCAGGTCGTGAGTTGCGCCGCCGATGCGGACGCGCTGCCGCTCAAAGGCAAGGTAGGCCTGGTTGTGCAGACCACCCAAACCGCGCAGAACCTGGCCGAGGTTGTAGCCTCCATCACCCCGCGCGTGCAGGAGCTGCGTGTGATCAACACCATCTGCGCCGCCACGAGCGAGCGTCAACAGGCAGCAGCCGCACTTGCCAACCGCTGCGACTGCATGGTCGTGGTGGGCGGCAAGAACTCGGGCAACACCCGCCGCCTGGCGCAGATTTGCGCCGATGTTTGCGAGCGCACACATCATATCGAGGAGGCGTCCGAGATCGAGGCCGCGTGGTTTACCGACGCTCACCACATCGGCATCACCGCCGGAGCCTCCACCCCGCAAGAACACATCGAGCGCGCCGTCGAGCGCATCAAGGAGCTTTGCCGCTAATCATGGACCAGACCGTACCCGCATACGCCGCCGAGGTGGCCGATTACGGGCGCAGCCGCGACCCCGAGCCGGGTGAGGGCGCGCTCGTTAAAAACGTGCGCCCCGAATCGCCCGCATGGGATGTGGGTATCGAGCCGGGCATGCGCGTGCTCACGGTCAACGACGAGCAACTGACCGATATGATCGTGTGGCTCTGGGAGGCAGATGACGACACCGTCGAGCTGGAGGTATTCGATCCGCGCGACGGCACCGTCACCCCCGTCGAGCTCGATCGCTTTCCTGGCGAGGACTGGGGTCTGGAGTTCGATGGCCCCATCTTCGACGGCATGCGCACCTGCGTAAACGCCTGCGTGTTCTGCTTTATGACCATGCTGCCCAAGGGCGGACGCTCCACGCTCTACATCCGCGATGATGACTACCGCCTAAGCTTTTTGCAGGGCAACTTCGTCACGCTGACCAACCTCACCGACGAAGATGTGCAAAACGTCATCCAACGCAACATGAGCCCCATGAACGTGTCGGTCCATGCCGTAAGCCCCGACGTCCGCCGCCGCATGATGGGCCGCAACGCCCAGCGCGGCATGGACGTACTCGAAACCATCATGGCCGCCGGCATCGAGATTCACGCACAGATTGTGCTGTGTCCCGGCATGAACGACGGCGAGGAGCTGGAAAGGACGCTGCGCTTTTGCGAGGAGCACGAGCAAATCACCAGCCTGGGCATCGTGCCGCTCGGTTTTACCAAGCATCAGAACCGTTTTAGCTGGTCCTACAGCGACAAGCCCGAGCTGGCGCGCGAGACCATTGCCATGATCCGGCCTTTCCAGGACCGTGCCTTCGAGCGCTTTGGCCGCCACACCTTCCAGATGAGCGACGAGTTCTACCTGGATGCCGGCATCGAGCCGCCCGAGGCGGACTTTTACGACGGCTACCCGCAGTACTACGACGGCATCGGCATGATCCGCTCCTATCTGGACGAGACCGACAACGTGCTCGCCGCCGACGCCGAGCGCCTGCGCCGCGTTCGCGAGGCCATCGCCGCACGTGGCCAGCGCCTACTGTGCCTCTCGGGCGCCAGCGCGCGCGATACGGTGGCGCGTTTTGTGGAATCGCCGCAGGGCCTTGCCGGTACCGTCACGGCCATCAAAAACCGTTACTTTGGTGGCAATGTGGACGTGACCGGCCTCATCGTCGCCTGCGACATCTTGGAGCAGCTGCCTCAGGAACTGTCGGGGGTTATGCTCTTTGTGCCTAAGCTCATGTTCAACGCCGACGGTATGACCCTTGACGAGTATCATCGTGACGAATTACTCGCACGCCTTACCGGTCGCGGCGCCGAGGTTCATGTGGTGTCGACCATGCCGCATGAGCTGCTCGATACCCTGGAGCACATCCTTGGCATAACGCCCGCCAATTCAACTATTCCCGCTGACCCTACCCATTAAAGGAGAGCAGATGAAACCTATCGTCGCCGTCGTCGGACGCCCCAACGTGGGCAAGTCCACGCTCGTTAACCGCCTGGCCCAGACCTCGGACGCCATCGTCCATGAGTCCCGCGGCGTCACGCGCGACCGCTCGTATCACACGGCCGATTGGAACGGCCGCGAGTTCACCATCGTCGACACGGGCGGAATCGAGCCGCTCAAGAGCGACGACGTCTTTGCCACGTCCATCCGCGACCAGGCACTTGCCGCCGCCGAGGAAGCTGCCGTCATCCTGTTTGTGGTCGACGGCCGCACCGGCGTCACCGAGGAGGACGAATCAGTCGCTCGCATGCTCAAACGCTGCGACAAGCCGGTCTTTTTGCTGGTGAACAAGCTCGACAACCCCGATCGCGAGAATGACAACATCTGGGAGTTCTATTCGCTCGGCATCGGTGAGCCCACGCCGCTCTCGGCCCTGCACGGCCACGGCACGGGCGACCTGCTCGACGACATCGTAGCCCTGTTGCCCGAGGAGGAGGACGAGATCGCCGACGAGTTCCCCGATGCGCTGAACGTCGCCATCATCGGCCGCCCCAACGCCGGTAAGTCCTCGCTGTTCAACCGCATCCTGGGCGCCGACCGCTCCATCGTGTCCAACATCGCCGGCACCACGCGCGATGCCATCGACACCGTCGTCGAACGCAACGGCAAGCACTACCGCATGGTCGACACCGCGGGCATTCGCAAGAAGAGCACCGTGTACGAGAACATCGAGTACTACTCCATGGTCCGCGGCCTGCGCGCCATCGACCGCGCCGACGTGGCGCTGCTCGTCGTCGACGCCTCCGTGGGCGTTACCGAGCAGGACCAGAAGGTCATGGGCTTGGCCATCGAGCGCGGCTGCGCCATCGTGGTGCTGCTCAACAAGTGGGACCTGCTCGACGACGACCGCAAGCGAGAGGCCTGCATGGAGACCGTCGACCGCCGTCTGGGCGTCATGGCTCCCTGGGCCCAGTACCTGCGCATCTCAGCCCTGACCGGCCGCAGTGTCGAGAAGATCTGGGCGATGGTCGACGCCGCCGAGAAGACGCGTTCGCAAAAGATCAGCACCTCGCGCCTCAACACGTTCCTCACCGACCTGCGCGAGTTCGGTCATACCGTGGTGGACGGCAAGCGCCGCCTGCGCATGCACTACGTGACCCAGACGGGCGTCAACCCGCCGACGTTTACGTTCTTCGTCAACCACAGCGACCTGGTCAACGACACCTACCAGCGCTACGTGGAGAACCGCATGCGCTCGACCTTCGATTTTTCCGGCACGCCCATTCGACTCTTCTTTAGGAAGAAGGAGCAAAAGGATGCATAATCCGATTCTGCTGACCGCCATCTGCGCCGTGGTCTCGTTCTTTATCGGAGCGATTCCGTTTGGCCTGATCCTGGGCCGTGTGTTCAACCACACGGACATTCGCAAAGCGGGCTCCGGCAACATCGGCACCACCAACGCCCTGCGCGTGGCCGGCCCCAAGGTGGCCGCGCTCACGCTGCTGCTCGACTGCCTTAAGGGCGCCATCTGCGTTCTTATCGCCCGTCCGCTCATCGCGAGCGTGGGCTATGGCTTTCCGCCGAGCATCATGGCGCCCGGAGCCCCCGGCGACTGGATGCTCGGCGTCATTTGCCTGGCTGCAGTATGGGGCCACATCTTCTCGCCCTACCTCAACTTCCATGGCGGCAAGGGTATCGCCGTGGGTCTGGGCGTCATCCTCGCCTGGTACTGGCCCATCGGACTTTCGCTGCTGGGCATGTTTATCGTGGCCGTCGCCATCACCAAGTTTGTGTCGGTAGGCTCGCTTGCCGCTGCCATCGGACTTCCCATCGCCGCTTGCGCGGTTTTTCCGTACAGCAGCCTGGGACTCAAGTTTTGCATGGCGCTGATCGGCATCACCGTGGTGTGGGCCCATCGTGCGAACATCAAAAAGCTCATGACGGGTAAGGAGTCCAAGCTCTCGTTTACCAAGCGCGTCACCGAGCCCGACGATAAGTAGGAGAGAGTCATGAATGTTGCGCTGATTGGCTCTGGCTCCTGGGGAACCGCCGTCGCCGGCCTTGCCGCCGCGCGAGCCGAGCGCGTGACCATGTGGGCCCATAGTGAGCAGACAGCCGCCGGCATCAATGGCGAGCACCGCAATCCCCGGTATCTGGCGGACTACGAGCTACCTGACAACGTGGAAGCAACGACCGAGCTCGCCCAGGCGCTTGACGGTGCCGATGCGATCATCTTTGCCGTGCCCTCCACGCACTTGCGCAGCGTATGCCATCAGGCGGCACCCTTCATCGCCGCCGACACCCCGGTGCTCTGCCTCACCAAGGGTATTGAGCCCGAGTCCGGCCTGCTCATGAGCGAAGTCATCGCCAGCGAGATCGGCAACGAAGCGCGCGTGGCAGCACTCTCGGGCCCCAACCATGCCGAGGAGATCTGCCGCGGCGGACTTTCTGCCGCCGTCATCGCCAGCAAAGACCCGCAGATAGGGGAGACCTTTAAGGACCTGCTCCTATCCACGGCCTTTCGCATCTACCTGTCGCAGGACATGACCGGCGTCGAGGTTTGCGGCGCCATGAAAAATGTCATCGCCATCGTGTGCGGCATCTCCGCCGGCACCGGCGCGGGCGACAACACGCTCGCCCTTATCATGACGCGCGGCCTGGCCGAGATTAGTCGACTGGTACACGCCCGCGGCGGCCAGGCCATAACGTGCATGGGGCTCGCCGGCATGGGAGACCTCATCGCCACCTGCACCTCGGAGCATTCGCGCAACCGCACCTTTGGCTACGAGTTTGCCCACGGTGTGTCGCTCGACGAGTATCAGGGGCGCACGCACATGGTGGTTGAGGGCGCCGTTGCGGCCCGCAGCGTCAGCGAGCTCGCCCGTTCACTGGGCGTAGACATTCCGCTCACCTTTGCCGTGGAGCAAACGCTCTATAACGGTGTTACTTTGGATAGGGCGCTCGAGATTCTCATCGACCGCATCCCCTCTCAAGAGTTCTACGGACTCACCGACTAGCGCAGAAAGGCTACTATCATGGGTTCCATTAAAATCGCTCCGTCCATCCTTTCGGCCGATATGGCCAACCTTAAGGGCGACCTCGACAAGATCGCCGGTGCCGACTTTGTGCACTTCGACGTGATGGACGGTCACTTTACCGGCAACCTCACCTTTGGCGTCGATATCCTCAAGGCCGTCAAGCGCTCCACCGACGTGCCGGTCGACGCGCACCTCATGGTGTCGAACCCCGACGAGACCGTCGATTGGTACGCCGACGCCGGCGCCGATATGATCACCGTTCACTACGAGGCCTCCACGCACCTGCACCGCACGCTCACGCACCTGCAGCAGCGCGGCGTCAAGGCCGGCGTGGTGCTCAACCCCGCAACGCCTGTCTGCGTGCTCGAGAGCATCATCGAGGTCGTCGATATCGTGCTGCTGATGAGTGTGAACCCGGGCTTTGGCGGCCAGAGCTTTATCCCGGGCACCATCGCTAAGCTCCACGAGCTCAAGGCCATGTGCGAGCGCCACGGCGTGTCGCCCATGATCGAGGTCGACGGCGGCATTTCTTCCAAAAACATCGCCGAGGTCGTCAAGGCCGGTGCCGATGTCTTAGTGGCCGGTTCCGCCGTATTTAAGTCCGAAGATCCCGCTGCCGAGGTTGCGCTGCTGCAAAAGCTAGGTAACGAGGCTGCACAGGAGGCATAAACCCTTATGACCGCAGGTCAAAACCGCATACCCGTGAATCTTGACTATGCCGCCTCGACGCCCATGCGCGCCGAGGCGCTCCTTGCGCAGCGTGAGTACGACGATAGCGAGCTTGCGGGCGTCAACCCCAACTCGCTGCACTCGCTCGGCCGCAAGGCTGCCGCGCGTCTGGAAGTCGCTCGTCGCGAGATCGCCCGTAGCTTTGGCGCGCGCGTCCGCCCGTCCGAGATCGTCCTGACCAACGGCGGCACCGAGGCCAACCAGCTGGCGCTGCTCGGTCTTGCCGAGGGCGCTCGTCAGCGCGATCGCAAGCGCGATCGTGTAATCGTTTCGGCCATCGAGCACGATTCGATTCTGGACAACCTGCCGCTGCTGCGTGCCGCCGGATTTACCGTCGACCTGGTGCAGCCCTGCCGCATGGGCTACATTGAGCCTGCCGCGCTTGTCGAGCTGCTAGGCGACGACGTGGCGCTCGTGAGCATTATGGTTGCCAACAACGAGACCGGCGTGGTGCAGCCCATCCGGGAGCTTGCCGCTGCCGCACACGCCGCCGGCGCCCTGATCCACACCGATGCCATCCAGGGCTATCTGCATATTCCGCTCGATGTCACCGAGCTGGGCGTCGATGCCATGTCCGTCGCGGCCCACAAAATTGGCGGTCCTGTGGCATCCGGTGCGCTCTACCTTAAGACCCGCACCCCACTGCGTCCCCGCATCTTTGGCGGAGGACAGGAAGCCGGACGACGCGCCGGCACGCAGGACCTGCGCACGCAGCTGGCCTTTGCCGCTGCCGCCTCGTCTCTGGCGCCCCATGTGGCTCAGGAGCGGGCGACGCTGCAAGCCCTTTCCGACAAGCTCTACGCCACGCTAACGGCCCACCCGCGCATTCACGCCACCATGGGCGACTACGCACAGGCCGATCGTCTGCCGGGCATGGTTTCCATCTACGTCAACGGCATGGACTCCGAGGAGCTCATCGTCAAGCTCGACGCCGCCGGCTTTGAGGTATCGGCAGGCTCGGCGTGCTCGAGCGGCAGCATGGACCCGAGCCATGTTTTAAGCGCGATGGGCATCGGTCGCGAGCAGGCATTGGGCGCACTGCGCATTTCCTTTGACGACCGCGTGAATCCGGACGATCTGGACGAGTTTGCCCAGACGCTGCTCTCGATCGTAGGCGCCGCATGATCGTCGCCGAACTCGAGCGCGCCCTGCTTGCGCGCTATCCCAAGGCGGACGCCGAGGGCTGGGATCACGTTGGGTTATCAGTGGGAGATCCCGCTGCTGAGATCACCGGTGTTGCCTGCGCACTCGACGCGACCGAGGCCAACGTGCACCGTGCTCTTGGGGCCGGCGTCAACGTGCTGCTGACGCATCATCCTATCTACATCAAGGCACCCGAGGCCTTTTGTCCGGCGGATGCCGCACGCCCCCAATGCAGCGCGGCGCTCTACGAGGCAGCGCGTTGCGGCGTGAACATCATATCGCTCCACACCAACTTGGACCGCTCGCACGAAGCCCGTGTCTGCCTGAGCAAGCTGCTGCGTTCTGCAGCCGTGAGCTCACTGGAGCACGTGGACGACCCCGAGGCCACCGGCCTGGGCGCGCTTGCAACGCTCAATGACCCGTGCACGCTGCGCGATCTTGCCACCCGTGTTGCCACGGCCTTCGGCAGCGACCCGCGCGTGTGGGGCGAAGCCGAGCACGCATGCCGAACCGTCGCTATTTTGGGCGGCTCCCTGGGCGACTTTGGAGAGCTTGCCATCGCCGCGGGCGCGGACGTTGTCGTGACGGGCGAGGCGGGCTACCACGTGGCGCAAGACCTTGCCTTACGCGGGCTGCCGGTGATCTTGCTCGGACACGATCGCTCCGAGGAGCCGTTCGTTGATATATTGATGAACTCTGCAGTTGACGCCGGGGTCGACCCCCGTCATGCGATTAAAATACTGAACCCTTGCCAATGGTGGACTGTGACAAAAGGAGAGAACTTATGAGCGCCGGCGCTACGCTACTCAAGCTGCAACAGATCGATTTGGAGCTCGCCCGCAACAAGAGCGAACTTGCCAATATGCCGGAGCTCAAGGAGCTCGCCTCCAAGCGCAAAACCTACGTTAAGCTTAAGTCCGAGATGACCAAGCTCTATGCTCAGCGCAAGGATCTGGACATTGAGCTCGACGATCTCAACACCACCGAGATTCAGACCAACAACGCCATCGAGGCTGCCAAGAAGCGTCACGTCGACGGTTCTGATTACCGCGAGGTGCAGGACCTGGAGAATGAGCTTGCCACCCTGGCAAAGCGTCTGGACAAGATTGAGCACACCCGCAAGGATGTCGTTTTCGCCCACAGAGAGGCGCTCGACCGCGAGGCCCGCGCGCAGGCAATCATCGCCAAGTTCGAGGAGGGCGTGAAGGCCGATACCAAGGCTGCCCGCGCCAAGGCTGCCGACCTGCAGGCTCAGATTGACGCCGCCACTAAGGAGCGCACCGCGCTTGCCGCTACGCTGCCGGCCGACGTGCTCACCGACTACGAGCGTCTGCTCAAGCAGTTCCGCGGCCTGGCCGTCGAGACCATCCAGGGCAACATCCCCACGGCCTGCCACACCGCGCTGCAGGCATCGTCCATGAGCGACCTCAACCACGACGGCAGCGAGATTACGCACTGCCCGTACTGCCATCGCCTCCTGGTGCTCCCGAGCAAGGAAGCTTAAACGATGGCGGCACCCAACAATTCAATGCAACTTGAGGGAAATACGATCCTGCTGGGTATTACCGGCGGGATCGCCGCCTATAAGTCGTGCAACATCGTGCGCCTGCTGCAAAAGCGCGGCGCACGCGTCAAGGTCGTTATGAGCGAGCATGCCACGGAGTTCGTGGGTCCGCTCACCTTCCGCGCGCTCACCAACGAGCCCGTCGCCGTGGGCCTGTTCGACGACCCGTCCGACCCCATCCACCATATTTCGCTCGCGCAGGAGCCCGATCTGGTGGTCGTAGCGCCCGCGACCGCCAATATCATCGCCAAGATGGCCAACGGCATCGCCGACGACCTTATCTCCACCACGCTGCTTGCGACGCCGCGACCCATCGTGATCGCACCCGCTATGAACAACGGCATGTGGAAGGCGCCGGCGACACAGGCCAACATGGCCACGCTGTGCGAGCGCGGTGTCCATGTGGTGGGACCCGGCAGCGGCTACCTTGCCTGCGGTGACGTGGACACGGGCCGCATGAGCGAGCCCGAGGACATCGTAGAGGCTGTCTGTGAGGTGCTCAACCCCGCGCCTCAGGACCTGGCAGGTAAGCGCATCGTAATTACCGCCGGTCCCACGCACGAACCGATCGACCCGGTGCGCTTCATTGGCAACCGCTCTTCGGGCAAGATGGGCATCGCCCTGGCGGGGGAGGCCGCTCGTCGCGGTGCTGCGGTCACGCTCGTGTTGGGACCGACATCGCTCGATGTTCCCCGCGGCGTGGCGTGCGTACGCGTGCAGACCGCCGCAGAGATGCTCCAGGCGGCAACGAGCGCCTTCCAGACGGCCGACGTGGCCATTTGCGCCGCTGCCGTCGCCGACTACACTCCAGCGGCCCCAGCGGACCATAAGCTCAAAAAGTCCAACGAGCCCTTGGATCGCATCGAACTGGTCGAAACGGTCGATATTTTGGCCGAGCTCTCGCGCCAGAAGGGCGAGCGATGCGTGATCGGATTTGCGGCCGAGACCGATAACGTCGTGGAGTACGCCGAATGCAAATTGGCCCGCAAGGGTTGCGACGCGATCATCGCCAACGACGTCTCGCGCGCGGATTCGGGCTTTGGAACGGATACCAACAAGGCCTGGATTGTGAGCACGACGGGCACGCAAGAACTTCCTGTACTAACAAAACCCCAGCTCGCAGATACAATTTTAGACTTGCTTCAAAAATTATAAAAAAGTTCTTGCACAAGTCTAAAGTTTCGGGTTAATATACTCCCTGTTGCGAGCGAGAGCAGAGCAACAAACAAAAGCTTCGGGACGTGGCGCAGCTTGGTAGCGCACTTGACTGGGGGTCAAGGGGTCGCTGGTTCGAATCCAGTCGTCCCGACCAGAAGTTTGCAGGTCAGGCACCTAGTGTCTGACCTTTTTTTATCAAGAATCATCGGGGGAAGCAACGAATAATCAACGGCTTTCTTGATCGATACTTTCGCTCAACAAAAACTTGTACGTCATCCTCCAAACACGACAATTTATGACATGGTTGGAGGCTGACGTACACAAAACCGGTACATTCACGTTGCGAGAGCGCCCTCCACATGTCTGGACTCTCTATGGCTGCGCTGGATAGACATCGCCGGAACGGGTATAGTATCGAAAGTTTTGTCGTTAACCAGCGGGGGAGTCCTGTGGGCATCAAAAAGAAGATCAAAAAGGAGCTTATCGGCACTTCCGATTACCCGTCGAATAAGATCTTTACGATCTCCAATTTCATCACCTTTACGCGCCTGATCCTCACCCTGGTATTTCTGTACCTGTTTGTGACGGATAACAACCGCGTCATCGCCATCGTCATCTACGCCGTTGCCGCCTCCACCGACTGGATGGACGGCCAGATCGCCCGCATGACCAAAACGGTCTCGTGGCTCGGCAAGGTCATGGATCCCATTTGCGACCGCGCGCTGCTGTTCACCGGCGTGCTGGGACTGGTGGTCCGCGGAGAGCTGCCCATCTGGGTCTGCGTGCTCATTATTGGCCGCGACATCTATCTGGGCATCGGCACGCTTATCGTGCGTCATTATCACCGTCGCCCCATCGATGTCGTCTTCCCCGGAAAGATTGCCACAGCGCTGCTCATGACCGGCTTCTCACTCATGCTGCTCGGTTTCCCCGTTATTGACGGCCTGCACCTTTTATCTTCAACCTTCACGGCCTTCCCGGGCCTCAACGGAAGCTCGGTGCCTCTCGGCATCTTCTTTGTGTACGGCGGCGTGATCTTCTCCATGCTCACGGCTGTCATCTACTCCATTAAGGGCGGAGTGGCCATTAAACAGGCTCTCGCGCATCCCGAGGACGAGGACATCGACTTTCTGAACCCTGAAATCGAAGACTGATTCGTTGGGGTATGATTACGTACGGTTCATTATTTGCGGCACGTCCGCGATAAGTTAGGGGTTGTCATGGACAACATGGTTAACAATATGCCTCAGAATGATAAGGCTGCTGACGCTACCTGCGTATTCCGCGTGCCTTCAAGCGACGTCACCGTTCCCGACCTCATGGCCAACGTGCGCATCACCGCCCCCGTTCTGTCCATCGTCAAGGGTCCGCAGACGGGTGCCGCCTTTGAGCTCGAGGACGACGTGACCACCATCGGCCGCGATCCCGCGAACGGCATCTTCCTCAACGACATGACTGTTTCGCGCAGCCACGCGCGCATTATTCGCGAGGGCCTCGGCGCTCGCATCGAGGACTTGGGATCGCTCAATGGCACCTGGGTCGACGGTGCCATCGTCAATGCAGCCCCGCTGCACGACGGTTCTTCCGTTCAGATCGGTACGTTTACGCTCATCTACCACGAGAGCACGCCGGAGCGCATCGAAACCGGTGAGTAGGGCATGGCCGAACGCAACTATCTGAGTATCGGCCAAGTCGTCAACCTACTTCGAGGCGCATACCCCGATCTTTCGAACTCAAAAATAAGATTTCTAGAGGATGAGGGGCTCATTACCCCTCATCGTACGCCTAAGGGATACCGTCAGTACTCCAAGGAGGACGTTGATCGCCTGGAGGTCATTCTGCACTTGCAGAAGACTCGCTACATGCCGCTCAACGTGATTAAGCAGCGCTTGGAAAACGCCACGGACCTGTCAACGCTCGCCTACGAGGTGGGCTTGCTGTCCGATGTTCCACTCAAGACGGAGCCCAAGGAGACTAAGCAAAAGCTGCATCCTATCGAGACCATTCCCGATATGCTGGGCGTCGAGATTTCGTTTATCCGCTCGCTCGCCGAGAACGACCTCATTCGCATCATCAAGAGTCCGCAGAATCGTGAGCTCGTCGATGGTCGCGATTTCCCGATCATCCGTTACTGCTCCGAGCTGTCACGCTTCCATATCGAGCCGCGCAACCTGCGTCAGTACGTGTCTTCCGCCAACCGCGAGTCCTCGATGTTTGAGCAGGTGCTCGTGAGCATGCTCGGCATGGATACCTCCGATGACGAGCGCGACGCCAAGCTCGAGCGTGCGTTTAAGAAGCTTCACGACCTGACGGAGGGCGTGCACACCGCGCTGCTCAAGAACCGCGTTTTTGAGTCGCTCAACGCCGTGGTCGAAGACGCCGACATCGATGCACTCGATGAGGAAATCACTCGCTCCGAGTCCACCAAGGCCAAAAACGAAGAGATAGCCGCGCCGGCTTCGCACGAGGATTCTCTCGTCAAGCCGCTCAAGGTCGTCGCCCCTTCGCAATCCGGCACCGCCAACGCGGCCAAATAACCGCTGCCGCTTATCCGGCAACCCATTGAAAGGTCCTGAAATGTACGACTTCGAATCTCAAATCGTCGACATCCCCGACTATCCCGAGCCCGGAGTCATCTTTAAAGACATCACGCCGCTCTTTGGCAATCCCGAGGCGCTCAAAGCCATGACCGATTCCCTCGCCGAGCACTTTGCCGGCATGGGAATCACCAAGGTCGTGGGTCCCGAAGCTCGCGGCTTTATGGTTGGCGTACCGGTGGCTGTAGCCCTTGGCGCCGGCTTTGTTCCCGCACTTAAACCGGGCAAGCTGCCGCGCGAGACCGTGAGCAAGAGCTACGAGCTCGAGTACGGAACGGATTCAATTGAGATCCATGCCGACGCTATCAGCTCTAAAGATACCGTGTTGATTCTGGACGACTTAGTCGCGACGGGCGGAACCGTCGAGGCAACAGGTAAACTGGTGCGAGATATGGGCGCAAAGCTTGTCGGTTACGGTTGTATCCTTGAGCTTGCGTTTCTCAACCCGCGCGAGAAGCTCACGCCGTCTGATGACGATGTGGAGCTGTTTAGCCTGGTGACGGTGGACTAGCCGTTACCCTTAGTTACTGGAAAGGAAGCTACATGCGCACAGCAAACACGCACAAAAACATGGCACGCTGCGCTGCTACGGCAACCCTCGCTTGTGTTTTGGGCTTGGGCCTCGCGGCTCCTGCCTACGCCGATACCGCATCCGACCTTGCCGCTGCTCGTATGAAGCTCGAGCAGATCGGTACCCAAACCCAGCAGATTTACGATGAGCTCGCCACGCAGACGCAGGCGCTCGATCAGACTGCTGGCGAGATCACGCAAAAGCAGCAGGAGATCGCCGATGGTCAGGCCAAGCTCTCGACCTATGTCGCCGGCGAGTATAAAACCGGCGGTCTGAGCCTGCTTCAGGTTCTTACGGGCGTCGATGACCTGAGCGATATGCTCAACCGTCTGTTCTACTACGGCAAAGTTTCCGATAAGCAAGCTCAGACCATTCAAGAGGTCAAGGAGCTTAAACAGCAGCTCACCGATAAGCAGGCCGAGCAGGAGAAGAACGTCGCCACCACGCAAAAGAAGGTCGACGAGCTTAACGCCCAGCAGGCTGAAGCCCAGAACGTCGTAAACTCCCTGGATTCGCAGCTGCAGGCCGAGCTTGCCGCAGAGGCCGAGGCCAACGCCGCGCTGCAGGCCGGCATCAACGCCAGCACCGCCGAGAAGGCCACGGTGAGCAACGAGACTGCCGGTACGACCGAGAACACCAACAACGGTGGCCAGACCAGCAATAATAACAACCAGGGCGGCAACACTCCGGCTCCTACGCCGGCACCTGCTCTGACGCCGCAGCCCTCTACGCCTGCCCCGGCTCCGACGCCTTCTGCTCCGAGCCAGTCAGTCGATGGCGGTTCTGTTGTCTCGCGTGCATACAGCAAGCTTGGTTGCGCTTATTCCTGGGGCGGAATTGGCCCGAACAGCTTCGACTGCTCTGGTTTTGTTAGTTATTGCCTCACTGGTCGCTATTGCCGCCTGGGCACCACGGGTACCTTTATGGGCTGGACGCGTGTGTCCGATCCGCAGCCCGGTGACGTTGTGGTCAACTCGTACCACACCGGCATTTACATCGGTGGTGGTCAGATGATTCATGCTTCCGACTACAACACGGGTGTTATCATCAGCTCCGTTGCCGCCGGCATGAACAATAACTATATCTTCGTGCGTTACTAAGTCATCTTACACAGCGTGTGAATGTGGACCTCGTGGCTTTAAGTCGCGAGGTCCATTCTTTTTTCTCTAATCTTGTGCGGCTATCTAGTATTCAAAACTAGATAGCCGCACATTCAGTTTGCAAGATGGCTATAATTGTTGAAGAACAATTAGAAAGGACCCTCTATGAGCTGGGCACTTATCTCAGATTCAAGCTGTAACCTCCGCGATTGGCAACCGACCGCACCCCATACCACCTTTGCATTTGCGCCCCTCAAAATTCGAGTGGGGGAGCGCGAATTCGTCGATGACCTTTCGCTCGATGTTCATGAGCTCAACTGCGCTGTTCAGGCGGAGACGAACGCTTCTTCGAGCGCTTGTCCCAGCGTAGGGGAGTGGGCCGAGCTCTTCAAATTGGCAGACAAGACCATCTGCATGCCGATCTCTGAGGGTGTGTCGGGCAGCTACAACGCGGCAGCCACGGCTCGCGATATGGTTCTTGCCGAGGAGCCCGACCGGCAGATTCATCTAGTCAATTCACGCGCAGCTGGCGGCAAAATGGACCTCATTTTCTTGCTGTTCGACCGCTATCTTGCAAGCAATCCGGATGTCACATTCGAGGACGCTTGCGCATACTTCGATAGCCTTGAACAGAACAGCAAAATCCTCTTTAGTTTGTGCAATTACGAAAACCTCGCCAAAGCCGGACGTATCCCTAAGGCAGCCGGCGTCATTGCCAACAAGCTCAATATCCGCATTTTGGGCACGGCGAGTGAGGCCGGTAAAATCGAACTCGTCGGGCACACGCGTGGCGAAAAGAAGATGCTTAACAAGATCATCGACACCATGGAAGCCGAGGGTTTTACGGGCGGCGAGGTCGTTATCGATCACGTTGAGAACGAAGCTGGAGCCCAGGCGCTTGCTGACCGCATAGTCGAGCATTGGCCCGGTTCCAAGACCATCATCATGCCCTGCAACGGCCTGGATTCCTATTACGCCGAGATGCACGGCCTGATCATCGGCTACGGCATGGGCGTAGCTTCGGGCAAATAAAGTCCAACCAAGCAAAAATACGGGCGGGACAAAGCGACAGATGGCTCTTTGTCCCGCCCGTTTTATACGTCGGCTAGCTATTAAACCCGTTGAACTTGAGATAGCTCATCAAGTAAGCCTTCGAAACGAAGGACGATACCGCGCTACGCACAAGCAGCGACTCACGCGTTACCTGATGCGCCGTATCGGGCACGGGAGTCTGCTCGACGGAAAACGCCGCACGAATCGATGCCTCGAGCTGATCGACCACATAATCGAAGGCCGTCGGGGCATCGTAGCTCAAACGCTGAATGTTAAAGAGTGCCTGCACAGCAGCAATAGGTAGCACCTGCTTAAAGATGCAGATAGCGATCAGGCGGGCAATCTGCTCGCGGCCATATTGCTTTTTGACCGGAGCAGGCACCAGGCCAACCTTTACGTAGTTATTGATCATTGATGGCGTAATGACAGGCTGCTCAACGCAAAGGGACAGCGGCTCCATCCACAGCGCAACATACTCAATGACCTGGTCGCGGTAGAGCGTCACATTGGGCAACTGGTCATAGCGCGGCAGACTCAACGTATTGAGTTTGCGTACGATATCGGACTGAATAAATGCATCGGGCAACACAGTGGGCTGAATATCCTCAGGCTTAATGCTGACCGACGAATCAGACATCGGAATAACGTGTTTAACGTGGTTCATAAAGGTCCTCCGTTCATTTTCTATATTGTATTCTACGTTATCTAGTTTTGCATACCACATAGCCGGCAAGAAAATTGGCGGGACAGTGCACTGATGCATCATCCCGCCATTTAGTTAATTGATAGCAACCTTACATAAGATATATTATCGTACTTATCCGCGGAGAAATGCATATGCGCTTGTTGCCGCTATGGCTCCATCAGAAACAGCGGTCACAACCTGGCGTAAACGTTTGGAACGGATATCGCCAGCGGCAAATAGACCTGGCGTGCGGGTCGCCATGGATTCATCAGTCAGAATGCCGCCATCAGGCGCCAGATCAACTAGATGCTCAACAAGCTCGGTATGGGGCTGCGTTCCGGTAAAGACAAAGATGCCAAACGAGCCGGGCTCAAATGACTCGGTATGAGTCTCGCCGGATGCATTGTCCTTAAAGGTAATCGTCGTTGGCATGGCTTCGCCCGATAGCTCCACAATACTAGTTTGGTACCTAACTGTAATATTGTCCTTTGCGAGTACTTTCTGAACAACACCATCGGGCGCACGGAACTGGTCGCGGCGCAGCACGATGGTCACACTGCTGGCGATTTCTGACAAGAACAGGGCTTCCTCGCAGGCGGCATTGCCGCCACCGATGACAAAGACCTGTTTACCGCGAAAGAACATGCCATCGCACGTCGCGCAATACGAAACACCGCGACCGCGATACGTATCCTCGCCAACAAAACCAGCAGATCGCGGCGTAGCACCCATGCAAGCGATAACACTCGAGGCCAGCGTATCGCCCATATCATGATGCACCGTAAACAGCGCTGTATCGGCATCGTAATCGATACCCGTAACCATGCTCCATGCAACCTGTGCTCCCAGGCCCTCTGCATGTTGCTGAAAACGCTCGCCGAGTTCAGCGCCACTCAAGAGCGGAATGCCCGGATAGTTCTCGACCTCATTGGTTGTGGCGATCTGCCCTCCCGACATACCCTGTTCAATCACGGTCGTCGTTAGGTTGGAGCGCGCAGCGTAAATGGCGGCAGCATAGCCCGCGGGGCCGCCACCGATAATAGCAACATCGATCGGCTGATGGGTAGTCATGAAGAGACCTCCTGTCGAAAGATTGGCGTTCTTTGCGCTCATACCCAAATTTAGGCAAACGTGACACTCATGCACTACAATGATTCTTTGCGAAACAAAGATTAAGGGGAGTTATCGATGGATCAAACGCAGACGAGCGACGACGCTCCCCTGCTCACGCACAGCACTCCCCAATCGGAGCAAACCACGCTCTTGGCTCAGCAAAAACCTCTCGTGACCATCGTGCACGCCTCGGTCGGCTCGGGTCACAAGGCCGCTGCAAATGCGATTGCGCAGGCATTCGACCTCATCCGCGGCACCAGCGGCATCCCCGAGGATGTTGAGATTGAAGTGCTCGATATCCTTGATTTTGGACGTATTAAATTCGACGGCAACAAAACGGCTGCCTCGTTTACCGGCGCCACGCGTCCCATATATGACCTAACCTGGCGATACACGTTTACGGGACATCTGCTCTGGGGCGGAGGCACGGCATGGTCACGTATTATGTTCCCTGCCTTCAACGATTATGTCCGCACCCGCAGGCCCATGGCCGTGGTTGCAACACACATTACGGCAGCCAATGTTGCTGTGGGCGCCCGCGTCATCACGGGTATCGATTACCCGGTCATCTGCGTACCAACAGACTATGAAGTCGAAGGCTTTTGGCCCCACAAGGACACCGACCTGTTCTGCGTAGCCAACGAATTTATGGCCGAGACACTTCGCCCCCGTAAGGTTTCCGAGACCAAAATCCGCATTACAGGCATCCCCATTCGCGCCGGGTTTGATACGGACTACAATCGCGAGGAAGAACTCGAGAAGTTCAATCTCCCCATCGACAAGACCGTCGTGCTGGTAATGGCCGGTGCCAGCTTGCCTCAACCGTACGTCCGCTTTCGCGCGGAGATGGACCGCACACTCCCCTTCCTGCGCAGCTTCGAGGACATGCACTTTGTCTTTTTGCCGGGCAAGGATGAGGAATACGCCACCCGCCTCAAGACGCTCTTCGACGCCATGAAGCTCGAAAACGTCACGGTTCTGGACTACGTGGACGACATGGCAGCCCTCATGCACGGCTGCGACCTGGCAATCCTCAAATCGGGCGGACTCACCGTCACTGAGTGCCTGTGCGCGCATCTGCCGATGATTCTGCTGGGCAAATCATACGGTCAGGAAAAGGCCAACACCACGATGCTCACCGGCATGGGCGCCAGCATGCATGTCACCACCGCACGAGAACTCATCGTGACGTTGCGCCATCTCCACGATCATCCCGAATCGCTCAAAGCCCTACTCATCAACGGCGAAGTACTACGCCGCCCACGCGCAGCCGAGGATATCGCCATCGCAACCATGGAGCTCGCAGGCAAGCCCCAAAAACGTAAACGAGCCTTCTGCCGCTTCTACTGGGGCGGGAAGCCTGCGCATATCCGCTAGCGTCTTAGCGTCCGCTTACCTGCGGGAGGCCCCTGTATATCATCCCATGCTCAAACATTCTCGCTTCGCTGCGAAACTGCGCGTGGGACGATATACAGGGGCCTCCCGCAGGTAAGCTGCGTTTACGCGCTAGCAGCTATACCAGATTCCCCGCCACTAGAACCTGAAAAGGCGAAACCGGAAAATATAAATACAGTTAGCCGACGCGACAAAGAGACTATTCCTTTGTCGCGTCGGCTAACTAGAATGTATTTTTTCAAGCAAGTAGCTGCCCGCCCCGGGGCTTCCCATATCGTTCCACCGCGCAGTTTCGCAGCGAGCGAAGCGACGCGAGAATGTTTGAGCATGGAATGATATAGGTAAGCCCCGGGCGGGAGGGATACGAGCGCCCCCTAGGCAACGCCGCTGGAGCCGAAGCCTCCGTTGCCTCGGTCGGTTTTGTCTAGTTCGTCTACTTCTACGAGATTGACCGTGGGAACTTCTTGGATGACGAGCTGGGCGATGCGGTCGCCTTTGTTGATCTGAATATTGTTGGTGGGATCCAGGTTGATGAGGATGACCTTAAGTTCACCTCGATAGTGGGCGTCGATGAGACCGGGCGTGTTGACTATAGACAGGCCCTGCTTAATGGCTAGGCCGCTGCGGGGCTGGACAAAGCCGGCGTAGCCATCGGGCAGCGCAATGGCCAAGCCAGTGGAGACCAATCGGCGCTCAAAGGGCTTGAGGATGCAGTCTTCGTTGGCGCGGAGGTCAAGGCCGGCATCCATGGGATGTGCGTATTTGGGAAGCTCGACCGTGGGATCGAGACGTTTAATGTTAACGGTAATGTTGGACATGAAATCACCTTAGCTTGTCGAGCTCTTGCAAAAACTCGTCGACGTCTTTGAAATCGCGATAGACCGAGGCGAAGCGAATGTAGGCCACCTTGTCGATCTTGGCTAAGCGCTTGAGCACCATATCGCCCAGGTCGTGGGACGTTACAGCCGTCAGCGTACGCGAACGCAACTCCACCTCGATATCATCGATGATCTCGTTGAGCTTTTTCGTGTCGATATCGCGCTTAATCGTGGCGCGCATCAGACCGACCAGCAGCTTGTTGCGATCGAACCGCTGCTTTGATCCGTCGGATTTGATAACCTCGATGGGATCTTCGCAGCGCTCGAACGTCGTAAAACGATAATTGCACGAACAACATTCACGACGGCGCTTGATAGTGTTGTTCGACTCCTGCATACGGGAATCGACAACGCGGGTATGTGCTTTGCCGCATTTGGGACAGCGCATGGTACCTCCTCTTAAACGATAACAAGGGTACCATGCGACCGAGCCGAAATCTTACGAACGAGTCGGAACTTTCAGAACTGCACCGGCATCAAGAGAGCCGCGATCGAGGTGATTGACGCTACGAATCATGTCGGAAGTCTCCTGCGTGGAAAGGCCATCGATGGGATGCTCCTGGGCAAGCGACCACAGGGAATCGCCGGACTGCACACGAACAGTCTCGTAGGTAACGTTAGCTACGGAATCGGCATATGCTGCATGGCGAGCAGAAAAAACTGACGTGGCGAGCACGAAGAACAGGGTGAACGCTACAGCAACAGCAACAATCGTCGAGGCCTTCAGGGCAACAGGAGCCAAAGCAGCGGACGCACACTGGGTGCGAACGGGTTTAGTGGCCACGGCCTGAAAATGAGAGCGTCCGCCCTTCACGACCGTAAAGGCAGGCGTGGCGGGCACCTCAAGTTTAAGAGCGAGGTTTCCCTGGACCATATCCGCTGCGTTCATTCTGTTCTCCTCTCGCTTGTTTTGACGAGAACTGTTTTATCAAGCCGCGGGGACAAAAAAGTCTAGCGCGGGAACGAGTGTTCGGTTATTATTATCTTCGAACAGTTGTTCCTGTCAAGCGAAAATAGAACATTTGTTTGGTATGGGTAGAGAGGAATCCCTGATGGCTCGCAAAATTACCAAGCGTCAGCAGCAAATTTACGACTTCATCAAGGAATATCAGCAGGAGAAGGGCTATCCGCCCAGTGTGCGCGAGATGGCTTCGGCCGTGGGCCTTTCCTCCCCTAGCACCGTACATGCTCATCTCTCCGCACTCGAAGCACGCGGCCTGCTCAAGCGTGACGCCACCAAGCCTCGCGCTCTCGAGCTCTTTGACGAGGACGGATCTTCCGTCTCCATCTCAAAATCCGAGGAGCCCACGGCGCCCCGCGGCACCGTATCGCTGCCTCTCGTAGGCCGTGTCGCCGCAGGGATTCCCATTCTGGCCGAGCAGAATATCGAAGACACTTTTACTATCCCGACCGAAATCGCCACCGATCAGGGTTCCTTTATCCTTGAGGTACATGGGAGCTCAATGATCAATGTCGGCATCTTCAATGGTGATTACATCATCGTCCGTGAACAAAAGAGTGCCATGAACGGCGAAATTGTCGTGGCCATGATTGATGGTTCAGCGACCGTCAAGACGTTCTACAAGGAGCAGGGACGTGTACGCCTGCAGCCCGAGAATGACACCATGGAGCCTATCTATGCAACGAATCCCGTTATCTTGGGCAAAGTCGTCGGCTTGATGCGCCGGTTCTCGTAATGCAAAAACGCATCACCATCTTTGATACCGTCCGCGGGTTTACGATGATTTCAATGGCAGGTTTTCACGCTTGCTACGATCTCGCCTACCTGTACGACTGGGATATGCCCTGGTTTACCCAGACTGTCTTTCAAGACATCTGGCGCGCCAGCATCAGCTGGGTATTCTTGTTTATCGCGGGTTGGATGTGCACTCTTTCGCGCAACAATATCAAACGTGCCGCCAAATACGCCTTAGCAGCACTCGTCATCTGGTTGGCAACAACACTTGTCTCAGCAGACGATTCGGTTAATTTTGGCATCATCTACTGCATGGCCGCATGTACCGGCATCGTGGCGTTGACCGATCCCGTCCTTAAGAAGATATCGGCGAGATGGGGCATGTCCCTATGCCTTGTGTTGTTCGCCCTCACCTGGAGCATCCCCAAAACGATCTACCCTGTCCCCTACCTGGCGTGGCTGGGATTTCCGAGCCCTGGGTTTGTTTCAGGTGATTACTACCCCATCATCCCGTTTATCTTTATGTATCTTGCAGGATACTTCGCCGCACATATAGCGCAGGGAATCGATAAGACCGTCCCTAGCTGGGCCTGCGCCAACCCCCTACCGGCGCTCGCCAGCCTTGGACGTCATGCACTCCCCTTTTATCTGCTGCATCAGCCCATCATACTGGGCATTTTGGAGCTCGCCTACTCGGTGCGATAACGCTCAAGCCGAGGTGCAATACGAGCCGGCAGTTTCGCCACAATACGAACGCCATCCTCAAGATATTCCTCGTGCAAAAGGGTCCCCTGCTCATGCACGAGCGTGATGAGCGCACCTTCACGATATGGAATGTCAGCTGAAAGCAGTACATCGGTGGCAGCTGCCTCGCGAGCAATGCGATCGACGAGATCGTCAAGTCCCTCGCCCGTTTGGGCCGAGAACAGCACGGCCTCGGAATAGCGACGACGGAAACTTAATCGATCAACGCTATCGAGAAGATCGATTTTATTGAATACGGTCAGCGTTAGGCGCTCTCCGGCGCCGATCTCATCAAGCACGCGGTCGACAGCCTCCAGCTGCCGCTCATAGTCCTCGTCAGACGCATCTACGACTTTGAGAATTAGATCGGCACCCAAAACCTCGGACAGCGTCGATTTAAAGGCATCGACCAGACCATGCGGCAGCTTTTGAATAAAGCCGACGGTATCAGTAATCGTCATGCCGCGACCGCCGGGCAGGCGATACGAACGCGTCGTCGGGTCGAGCGTAGCAAACAGCTTGTCCTGAGAAAGTACCGTAGAGCCGGTCAGACGATTGAGCAACGTCGATTTACCGGCATTGGTATAACCGGCTAACGCGACGCGAAACGCCGGTGACTCAATGCGGCTCTTGGATTGAACATCACGACGCTGTTCAACCTGCTTGAGCTCACGACGAAGCGCAGCGATCTTATTACGAATGAGGCGACGGTCGACCTCGAGCTGACTTTCGCCCTGACCAAAGCGTGAGCCGATGCCGCCGCGCGTCTGTTCCTTGGCGAGATGACTCCACATGCCACGCAGACGAGGCAACAGATATTGAAGCTGTGCCAGCTGTACCTGTAGGCGTCCCTCACGCGTCTGAGCATGAAGGCCAAAGATATCCAAGATCAGTGCAGTACGATCGATAATCTTTACCGGCTCGCCCACGGCTTTCTCCAAATAGGATTGCTGCGAGGGCGTCAGGTCGTCGTCAAAAATAACGACATCGGCATCCATGCGATGTACCAGGCCGCACAGCTCTTCAACCTTACCGGAACCGATAAACGATTTAGGATACGGCTTTACCAAACGCTGCGATAAGCGTGCCATGCACTGGGCACCAGCCGTGTGGGCAAGACGCTCCAGCTCATCAAGCGAGCGATCGAGCGGCCATGCATTGTCGCGCCATTCAACACCAACCAAAATGGCACGCTCGGGCTCGGGTGCCGTGGGAACAAGAGAAAAACGGGCCATTAGGCAGCCTCAATACGATGCAGGATATCCTCAACGACCTCATCGATCGTACATTCATCCATATCAAACCACACGATACGGTCATCGCGCTTAAACCACGAAAGCTGACGCTTGGCATAACGACGCGAACGCATCTTGATGAGTTCGCGAGCCTCATCCATGCTCATCACACCATTGAAAGCATCGATGATCTCTTTATAGCCAATTGCCTGCATCGACGTCAGGGCATCTCCCAGCCCCTGGCCCATAAGACCGCGGACCTCATCGACAAGGCCCTGCTCAAACATCAGATCGACACGCAGGTTAATGCGCTCGTAGAGCACCTCGCGATTACGCGTCAGACCAAACCACAGAGCGTGATAATGCTCGCGCGGAACACTAAACTGCGACTTTTGCTGCGCATAGGAGACGCCATCATCGTGCATTTCGAGCGCGCGAATCACGCGACGAACATTATGGGGGTGGATGACCGCAGCGGACTCGGGGTCACGCTCGGCAAGCAGCGCGTGCAGCGCTTCCTCGCCTATGCGCTCGGCAAGCTCCTGATAGCCCGCACGGCGATCGTCCTCAAGTTCACCCGAGGGAAAGTCCATCTCATCAAGGGCAGCCTTGAGATACAGCCCCGTACCTCCGCAAAAAACAGGCAGGCAACCCGAACCAAGGAGACGTTCAACATGCGCGCGAGCGTCAGCCTGATAAAGCGCAGCAGAATATGCCACACCCGGCTCTACAATGTCGACGAGACGCAGTGGCGCCGCACACTCATTGGGCGCCATCTTTGCGGTACCGATGTCCATGCCGCGATAGATTTGCATCGCATCGCACGACAGCACTTCGGACGAAAGACGAGCTGCCAAACGGTCGGCAACATCACTCTTACCAACCGCCGTCGGACCGACGATCGCAACGGCGGAAAGACCTGTCCCGGGAGAAACCATTAGCGCGGCTCGCCCACAACGGAGCCGGATAAATACCAGGTCTTGGCAACGTCAACGTCAACATCAACGATCTTGCCAACAAGCTGATCGATGCTGTAACCCTCGGGGATAGGCGCATGAACGGTCTGATTCTTGGGACTCTTGCCCAGCAGGACCGCGTCGTTCTTTTTACTCGTTCCCTCAATGAGCGCCGGCACCACAGTATGAAGCTCACCCTGGTTATACTCGTGTGCCGTGGTCTCGATAACCTTAACCAGGCGGTTGAAACGCTCGAGAATAACCTCATGCGGCGTAGGGTCGTCAATCTCTGCAGCCGGGGTACCGGCGCGCTTGGAATAGATGAAGGTATAGGCCTGAGCATAGCGGACCGTCTCGGCAAGTGAGAGCGTCTGCTCAAAGTCTTCTTCAGTCTCGCCCGGGAAGCCAACGATAATGTCGGTCGAGAGCGCGATATCGGGCATGCGATTGCGAATGCGATCGACCAGGCCCAGATAGTCCTCGCGTGTATAACGGCGATTCATCTCTTTGAGGATGCGCGTGGAGCCCGACTGAACGGCCAAGTGAAGCTGCGGCATGACGGCGGGCGTCTCGGCCATAGCGTCGATGGTCTCGGGCAGCAGATCCTTAGGATGAGAAGAGGTAAAGAAGATGCGCTCGACGCCCGTATCGCCCACCGCGCGCAGCAAATCGGCAAAACGCGGCTTGCCAAACAGATCGCGACCATATGAGTTAACGTTTTGGCCCAACAGCGTGATCTCGCGCACGCCCTGGCGCACCAGACCGGTCACCTCGTCGACAATCTCCTCGAAGGGGCGGCTCTTTTCGCGACCGCGCACGTACGGCACGATGCAATAGGTACAGAAATTATTGCAGCCCGTCATGATGGGCACCCAGGCGTGATACTGGGTCTCACGATGCCACGGCATGCTCATCGCATCCGTATCCTCATGCTCATTGGTGCGGATATGACGCTTACCGTCCAGGAACGCCTCGGCAATGAGCTCGGCCACATGCGCGATGGAATGCGTACCAAAGATGACATTGACGTTATCGACGTTGGTGAGCAGGCCCTCGCCATCACGCTGCGCGATGCAGCCGCCCACGGCAACCACACGCTTACCCGAAGGCGAAGGAGGCAGGCTTTTGCAGGAATTGCACTGACCGTACAGGCGAGTATCGGCGGCCTCACGCACACAGCATGTCATGAAGACAACGATATCGGCATGCTCGGGATCGAGCGCCATGAGGCAACCATACGAATCGAGCAGACCGCTCACGCGCTCGGAATCGTGCTGATTCATCTGGCAGCCAAAGGTGCGGATAAAGTAGGTTTTACCGGCAAGAATATCGCGTACGGAACGCTGGTCCATGTGCATAAGTCCTAACGATGGAAGGGAAGCGAATCGAGGCAAGCAGAAGCTATGCCACAGGCTTAACATCATCAATGACGACGTTATCCATAGCAGCTCGATTGATCTGGTGAACGTAAATAGAAAGACGGATGGCCGTGCGCGACTCCCCGTTAATAAGGATGTCGGAGAACACGGGCGCGCAGGAAATATCAAACCCGGTTGGAATCAAAAAACCGCGCGCGATAGCCACGGCCTTTATGGCCTGGTTGACCGCACCGGCGCCGACACACTGAATGTTGACGGGCACACCATCCTTGACCATGCCGGCGATGGCGCCGGCAACGGACGCGGGCGATGATTTGCTTGATACCTTCAGGCAATCCATGAAGAAACTCCTGCGTTTAAAAGTACGTTTTAACTGCAATAACTTTATCGTACCGAGTGGACTCGGTAAAGGCACTATTCCTCTTTGGCAAGGTCGAAGGTCACGGTGATTCGATCACGCGAAACGCGAATCTTTGGGTCGCCGCAAAGGTTGAGATAGTACCGGGCGGCAAGGTCATTAAAGTCGCGCTCCACAGCACGCGAAAACTGTGCCATGTCATCCTTGGCAATACGTAGCCCGCGACGATCCTTCGCGAGATCGACAGGAGCCGGCGCATGCGAGGACGAATCACGCTCGCGCAGCAGACGCGCGGTCACACCGCGAACGGGCTTAATCTGCCCTGCCAAAATGCGATGTGCCGTGCGCTCGGACATCTCAAGACCCAAACCCGAGCAGATACGGATAAAGTCCTCGGCATCAGAGGCAAGGCCTAAACGATCGACAACCGGAAGCTCGCATTCATCATCGATGAACAGAAGACGCGACGTATCGAGCCGGGTAGATGCCTGAGCGTAGAGGGTAGCGGCAATCTCAGACGGAGAGCCCAGATAGACATCGCAACCACGCAACTCCTCGAGCGCAAACTCACAGGCAGCGCGAATAATATTATGCGGACCGCGAGCACAGACATAACGTCCGTCCTCATCCTTGACGGCCTGGGGCCAGCTGGACTGATCAGCACGCTCGTTGAGACGGTCGGCCGCGACGCTCACCTTAAAGGCTGAACCAAGATTGACACCAGACGTGACCACGTGGGCCTCGTCCGTGTTCTGCTTGATCGAAAACAATGCCATGCCACGACCGTGAACGCCCCAACGGTCCATCTTCATGCTCTCAAGCTTGGAGGTAACGCGGGCATCGAAGATTCGCTCTTGCATATCCTGCGGAACGCCCGAACCGTTATCCAGAAAGACAAGCGTGCGGACGCCATCTTCCTTGGTCGTGGCGAGATAGACCTTGTCGGCGCCGGCATCGCGAGCATTACGGAGCATTTCGATGACGATATCCTCGACATGCTGAATGTCGTGCTTTGCCTGGCGCCGCTCGGCCTCCGAAACGCGGAGGCGGACATACCCCTCGCCAAGGTTCTCCTCGACGCGAAGGTTACCCTCCCCCGACATCGACGCGATAAATGAGATGAGCTCGTTCGCGTCGCTCATGTTATTTAGCGATATCGACAGCGCGGCTCTCGCGAATCACGACGACGCGCACCTGACCGGGATACTCCATCTCTTCCTCGATCTGATGGGCGATATCGTGAGCCAGAACCGTGGACTGGGCATCGGAGATCTTGTCCGGCTGAACCATGACGTGGACCTCGCGACCAGCCTGCATGGCATAGGTACGCTCGACACCGTCATGGGAGTTGGCGATCTCCTCGAGCTTCTCAAGACGCTTGATGTAGTTCTCGGCAGACTCGCGACGGGCACCGGGGCGAGAGGCAGAGACAGCATCGGCGGCCTGAACCAGGACATCGAGCACCGTGTTGGGGTCGACGTCGGCATGGTGAGCCTCGATAGCGTGGACGATAACGGGCTTCTCGCCATAACGGCGGGCAAGCTCGGCGCCGATGACGGCATGCGGGCCCTCGACGTCATGGTCGATTGCCTTGCCCAGGTCGTGCAACAGGCCGGCGCGCTTGGCGGTCACAACGTCCAGGTCAAGCTCGGAAGCCATCACGCCGCACAGGTCAGAGACTTCGAGGGAGTGCTGAAGCACGTTCTGACCAAACGAAGTACGGTAGCGCAGGGCACCAAGGGTCTTGACGATCTCGGGGTGCAGGTCGTGGATGCCGGTATCGAAGGCAGCCTGCTCGCCAGCCTCGCGCACGCGCTGCTGAACCAGGTCGGCCGCCTTGTGATACATCTCCTCGATGCGGGCAGGGTGAATGCGGCCGTCGGCGATGAGGTTCTCGAGGGCGACACGGGCGGTCTCGCGACGGACCGGGTCGAAGCTCGAAAGAACGACGGTCTCGGGCGTGTCGTCGATCACGAGGTTGACGCCGGAAACCTGCTCGAAGGTGCGGATGTTGCGACCCTCGCGACCGATGATACGGCCCTTGAGGTCATCAGAGGGAATATGCACGGAGGTAACGGTGACCTCGGCAGTATGGTCGGCAGCGCAGCGCTGAATCGCCAGGGACAAAATCTCCTGGGCGGTCTTGTGGCACTCGGCGCGAACCTGCTGCTCGGACTCACGAATGATCGTGGCGGCCTCGTGGGTGACCTCGCCGCGAACCTTATCGAGGAGCTCCTTGTGGGCGTCCTCGCGGGTAAGGTCGGCGATACGCTCGAGTTCGGAGGTCTGCTTTGCGCAGAGCTCCTCGAGCTCACGGGAGCGCTTCTCGACCTGACCGGCCTGGCTGGACAGCTGATGCTCGCGCTTGTCGAGAGCGTCGTTACGGCGATCGAGGGATTCCTCGCGCTGCATCACGCGGTTCTCGAGCGTACGAATCTCGTTCTTACGCTGCTTGTCCTCGGCCTCGGCGGCCTGCTTGTTTTTGATGATCTCCTCTTTAGCCTCGAGCAGAGCCTCTTTTTTGAGGGTCTCGGCCTGACGCTTTGCATCACCGATCAGGGACTCAGCCTGTGCGTGTGCCGACTGGATCTTTTCGTCGGCCTCGTGAAGACTACCCTGCTTGGCGGTGCGCATGTAGGCAATGGCGGCGATAGCACCCAACACGATGCCAACGAGCGCTGCGATGATAGGCATGCTCACTCCTTTTTATGGATTCGTTACACAACAAAGCGAACCGTCCTTACGAACGGCTCGCGACATTTGAGTAATATGGGCGCAGCTTATGCGGGTCGGATACAGATAAACATATAAACAAACTCATCACAGATGAGCACATATCACAAAGCAAATGACAGTGTTTATCGTACGTTGAACCACAACAACTGTCAAATAAATGGCCCCAGTACGGCGGCTAAAACGCGGTGAGCGGCGGGGCCACAAAACGCATACGCCTAAAGCGCACATTCCTCGCATTCGGCATCGAGACGTGCCTTAACGGCATCGGCGGCGATGTGATACGAGAAGCCCTTGCCCATCAAAAACCGAACCAGTTTTTCGAATCCGCGCGTCTCTGGAACACGCCGCTTGGCGAGCAGGGCTGACGCACGCGCCAAATCGTCTTCGATGGCAAAATAATCCTCGGGATAACCGGGAATGTCATCGAGCACAACATGACGTCGCTTGAGCTCGGTCTCGATTTTGCGCTGTCCCCAACCGCGCCGCTTGCGTTCCTCGATAAAGTACGAGCAAAAGCGGTTCTCGTCTAAAAAGCGATACTCGGTGGCGCGCTCGACGGCGAAATCGATCGCGGGCTGGTGAAAGCCGTAGCGAGCCAGCTTGTCACGGACCTCACCCGTCGCATGGTCGCGGCGCGATAACATCTCAGTCACCATGGTAAGTGCACATTTACGCTCGATGAGCTGCACCGCCTCACGAAAGTTATCCCAATCACAGGGAAGATCGGGGCGGTTTTTGACATACAGGCGCGCGACCCGCACGGGAATCCAAATGGACCGCTCAAAACCGCCCTCAAGCTCACAATCGATATGTGCGCAAGGCTTTTTGGACGCATACCCGCTCGAGAACGAGGAGGCCGCCTTCTTATCGGGAAAGACGACCGTGGCCTCGGTCACCGTATACGACATGAGCGTAACCGCTACTCGTCGTCATCATCGAGCATGGCGGAACCATCGATGGCGTAAAGCTCGTCAAACTCCTCAGGCGCAGGCTGATCGGTCAGCTCTACCTCGGACGGAGCATCGTCATCAAACTCAAGCCCGCAGGCAAGACGGACCTTATGCTCAATCTCGTCGGCGCAATCGGGGTGTTCGCGCAGGAACGCCTTGGCGGCCTCGCGACCGTTGCCGAGCTTGTCCTCGCCATAGGCAAACCAGGAGCCCATCTTCTTGCAGATGCCGCACTCGACAGCCATGTCCAGAATCGAGCCCTCCTTAGAGATGCCCGTACCGTACATAATGTCGAACTCAGCAGAACGGAACGGAGCTGCCACCTTGTTCTTAACGACCTTAGCGCGCACGCGGTTACCGATAACCTCGTCCTTAAGCTTAATGCTATCGATACGGCGAATGTCGATACGCACCGAAGAGAAGAATTTAAGGGCGCGGCCGCCCGTCGTGGTCTCGGGGTTGCCGAACATGACGCCGATCTTCTCACGCAGCTGGTTAATGAAGATGCACGTCGTGTTGGACTTAGACAGCGAGCCGGCGAGCTTGCGGAGCGCTTGGCTCATCAGGCGAGCCTGAAGACCGACCGTAGTATCGCCGATTTCTCCCTCGATCTCGGCACGCGGGGTCAGAGCGGCGACGGAGTCGACGACAATGGCATCGATGGCGCCGGAACGCACGAGCATGTCAACAATCTCGAGCGCCTGCTCGCCCGTATCGGGCTGAGAAATGAGCACCTCGTCGATATCCACGCCGATGCGCGCGGCATACGTGGGATCGAGAGCATGCTCGGCATCGATAAATGCCACAACGCCACCCATTGCCTGGGCCTCGGCCAGGATCTCGAGCGAAAGCGTCGTCTTACCGGAGGACTCGGGACCGTAAATCTCGACGATACGGCCGCGCGGCACGCCGCCGATACCCAGCGCGGCATCGAGGGCCAGAGCGCCCGTGGGAATGGCCTCGACCTCGAGCTCGGGACCACCGTCGCCGTACCTCATGATGGAACCCTGGCCGAATTTCTTCTCGATCTCGGCCTTGGTGGTGGCGATCATCTCATCGCGCTCTTTACCCGTCGTGCGAGCATGAACGGTACGTACGGGACCTGAATTCTTGGCCATGAATAGCCCTCCTCTTAACAACCTGCATCGATAATAAACGAACGGCTGTTCGTGGTCAACCGTTCAGGCCAATCATATACAGGCAGTCTTTCCAAAACCCAACCAAACGCCGACCAAACACTGACCAAATGCTTGACCACAAAGGGCCAAATAAGAGCAAGGAAGGCAAGAATACGTCTACAGCCAGCACAAACGCCAAATGAGCCTAAGGTCCCTATCTCCACAATTAAGGGGCCCGGAGGCCCCTTAAAACACGTCTATTCCATAGAGTTGAGCACAAGGGCAATGCGCCCCAATGCCTCCGCGACCGCATGGGCACGAACACACGAACGGTCGCCCTCATAGTGGCAGCGCACAGAGTCCACGACCGTCACTCCCCCATCAGCCGCGCGATACGCCCAGCCAATCGATTGCGGA
>UQXC01000015.1 GCA_900544995.1 uncultured Collinsella sp.
GTCGAGCGTATTCGGCGGCAACCCCAGGCCGGGGGTTTTAGCCACTATCCGCATTCCAATCGCCTTGCAGAGGCTCGGGCGGCTCAATGCCACGCGCCTCGAGTGCCGCACGCCAACCTTTCATACGGCACTGGCTCGACAGCGACTCTTTCTTACCCGAAACGAAATACACGTTCTTGTGACCATGATCCAAGAAGTACTCGCACGCCATGCGCGCGCCGCCCTCTTGGTCGTCACTGACGGTGGAGCAGGTAGGATGTTCCATCGGTGTGATAATCACCGTCTTGAGGTCTTTCGGCGCCTCAAAGGTATCAAAGTCATCGACCATCTGACGCAGGTTGAAGATCATGCCATCAACAGGCAGCTGCGACATCCTGCGCGCCGCATCGGCAAGGGTCATCTTCTCCCCTGCGCGCTTCTTAATCATCGTGAGCGCAAAGCCGCGTTCTTCGGCGGCATCGGCGATACCGTCAATCATGTCCACGGCACCGCCCGACAAGTGGAACAGCACCACGCCGATGCACCCGTAACGACCCAATTTGAGCGAACGCGCGGCAAAGTTGGTTCGAAACCCGAGCGCCTCCATTGCGGAATGGACCTTATCGCGTGTCGACTCGCGCACGCTATCGGGCTCGTTGATCACGCGCGACACCGTCTTGAGAGAAACACCCGCAGCAATCGCCACGTCGTTCATTGAGACATTTTTCTTGTCCATCGTTGCCACTGCTTCTCCAGTCGGTTTTACATCGCTTGTTTTTGCGTTCTAGCATACACTACCTGCCCGACTGAAAAATCAGCCGTTTATCGGACGATATCGACCGTTCACCTGTAAATCCTTGTTGCTCTTCCAAAAATGTCTTACGTTGTCATTAACGAAATGACAACGTTGTCATTTCGCAATGCCTTCCTTAATCAGGAAGGTTTCCGGGCAGTCCTGACCATCCATCGACGACCAGTTCCATCCACATGCATCGCGCATCAAGTAGCAAAGGAGCTTTATGGACGCCATCGTAAAGATGCTCGAAAAGCATCAGCCGTTCTTTGAGAAGATCTCGAGGAACATCTACCTCCAGGCTATTAAGGACGGATTCCTTGGGTGCATGCCCATCGTCCTCACCTCTTCGATCTTTCTGCTGATCGCCACGCTTCCCGGCGTGGTCGGCATCACGCTGCCCCAGCCGCTCATCGACTGGTGCAACAAGCTGTACAACTTCACCATGGGTGTCATGGGCATCATGGTTGCCGGCACCACCGCCAAGAACTTCACGGCATCCATGAACCGTCGTATGCCCGCCGGCAAGGTGCTCAACGACGGCTCCACCATGGTGGCCGCCCAGTGCAGCATGCTGCTGCTCGCTGTTACGCAGTTCACCACCAAGTTCAACGGCTCCGAGCTTTCGGTCTTCGATTGCACCAGCATGGGCACGCGCGGTCTGTTCTCGGCCTATATCGCCGCATTCATTACCGTGTGGGTTTATAAGTTCTGCGTCTCGCGCGATCTGACCATTAAGCTGCCCAAGGAGGTCCCGGGCGCCATCGCTCAGAACTTCCGCGACATCATCCCCTTCGGTGGCGCTGTCATCATCTGCGGCATCATCGATGTGGTTGTGCGCAACCTCATGGGCGTTCCGTTCTCCGAGCTGCTCATCAAGCTGCTCTCCCCGCTCTTTACCGCTGCAGAAACCTATCCTGGCCTTATCCTTATCCAGGCAGCCACCGCGTTCTTCTGGTTCATCGGCGTCCACGGCCCCTCGATCGTCCAGCCGGGTATCGACCCCATCCGTCTTGCCAACCAGGCCGAGAACCTGCAGGTTCTGCTGGCCGGTGGTCACCCCGCCCACTCCCTCACCTTTAACATGTCGCTCGTGGGTGAGTTCGGCGGCACCGGCGCCACGTTCATCGTGCCGCTTCTGCTGATTCTCTTTATGAAGTCCAAGCAGCTCAAAGCCGTCGGTAAGGCCTCGATTGTTCCTGTTGCCTTCGCCGTCAACGAACCGCTGCTCTTTGGCGCGCCGATGATCCTTAACCCCTACATGCTCATCCCCTTTGTTGCCGCCGGCTGCGTCAACGTGAGTGTTGCCAAGTTCTTTATCGATAACGTGGGCATGAACGGCTTCTCCTTCGTGGTGCCTTGGGCTACCCCTGCCCCCATCGGCATCTTCATCACCACAAACTTCCAGCTTATCGCCCTGGTATTTGTCGCGATCATCATCTTGCTGGACGCCATCATCTACCTGCCGTTCTTGAAGGCATACGATAAGCTGCTCTGCGACCAGGAGGCCGAGCGCGCCGCCGAGCTGGGTCTCGAGTCCGATGGTGCCGCTGCCATCGCCGCCAACGCCCCTGCGCCCGCTGTCGAGCAGGCTACCGCTTCCGTCGAGACGACTGTTGCCGCCGCCGACAGCAAGCCTGTCGCCGATCAGCCCGAGCCCGCTGCCGATGCATCCGCCAAGAAGGATGTCGACGGCCTGAAGGTCCTCGTCCTGTGCGCCGGCGCCGGCACCTCTGCCATGCTCGCCAACGCCATCAAGGAAGGTGCCGCACAGACCGGAGAGAACATCGCTTCCTCCGCAGGCGCCTATGGCCAGCACACTGCCATCATGGATCAGTACGACGTCATCGTGCTTGCCCCGCAGGTTCGTAGCTACTACAACGACATGAAGGCCGACACCGATCGCCTGGGCATTAAGCTGCTCGCTCCGCGCGGTAAGGAATATATCGACCTTACCCGTGACCCCACTGGCGCCATCAAGTGGCTCCGCGAGAACCTCGACTAGTTACCTCCCTCTGTTGGTGCCCGAATCCCCAGTTCGGGCACCTCTCCCTATTCGTATCCCACAGAAAGGATGACTCATGACCAACCCCATGCAGTTCCCCGACGGCTTTGTGTTTGGCGGCGCCACCGCCGCTTACCAGGTTGAGGGTGAGACCCGCACGCACGGCAAGGGCAAAGTGCCCTGGGACGATTTTCTGGCTGCTCAGGGTCGCTTCTCCCCCGACCCCGCAAGCGACTTCTACAACAAATATCCGGTCGATATCGACTTGTGCCAGCGTTTTGGCATCAACGGTATTCGCGTCTCCATCGCTTGGAGCCGTATCTTCCCCAGTGGCACCGGCGAGATTAACCCCGAGGGTGTCGCTTTCTATCACGAGCTTTTCGCCACCTGCAACAAAGCTGGCGTTATCCCCTATGTCACGCTCGATCACTTTGATACGCCCGAGGCCTTTTACCAGGACGGCGGCGAGGGCTTCCTGACGCGCACGACGATTGACGCCTTTGTCGAGTACGCCAAGTTCTGCTTTACCGAGTTCACCGAGGTCAAGCACTGGTTTACCTTTAACGAGATTCCCGCAACCGCCGAGGGCAGCTTTATCGTCGGCAACTGGCCGCACGGCGAGAAGTACCGCCTGGACAAGGCCTTCCAGCTCATGCACAACATGATGGTGGCCCACGCCAAGGCTGTCGTCGCCTTCCATGAGGGCGGCTTTGAGGGCGAGATCGGCATTGTCCAGAACCTGGAGCCCAAGTATCCCCTCGATCCCAACAGCGCTGCCGACTGCGAGGCGGCTCGTATGGCCGACGTCATCAACAACCGCTGGGTACTCGACGCCACCTTCCGCGGCCACTATGCAGCCGACACCATGGAGGCCGCGACCAAGCTGGCCCATATCGCCGGCGGCGAGCTCGACGTCCGCGACGAGGACATCGCCGCGCTGACCGCCGCGCTCCCCTACAACGATTGCCTGGGCGTCAATACCTACAAGTGCCAGTTCCTGCGTGCCGCCGAGGGCGAAAACGACATCAACCACAATGGCACCGGCGACAAGGGATCCTCGCGCTGGTTCCTCAAGGGCGTGGGCGAGTCATGCGTGCGCGAAGGCGTACCCACCACCGATTGGGACTGGATCATCTATCCCGAGGGCCTGTACGACCTGCTGCTGCGCATTAAGAACGATTACCCCAACTACAAGAAGATCTACATCACCGAGAACGGCATGGGCTATAAGGACGACTTCGAGGACGGCTTTATCGACGACGCCCCTCGCATCGACTACATGCGCCAGCATCTCGCGTGGATTCTCAAGGCAATCGACGGCGGCGTGAACGTCGACGGTTACTTTGTGTGGTCACTGCAGGATCAGTTCTCCTGGACCAACGGCTACAACAAGCGTTACGGCCTGTTCTACATCGACTTTGAGACCCAAAAGCGCTATCCCAAGGCGAGCGCGTACTGGTACAAGAACGTCGCGGAGACCGGCCTGCTCATGGCCTAACTTTTGCCGCATACCCCCTGTCGGCCGCATGCGAATCCCTCCACGGGTTCGCATGCGGTCTTTTTGTTTTTGGTGAGCGCGTACGGACCGTTTATCTCGATCTGTAACATCTAGCAGGGATTTTCAATCCTAACTGTTATAGATTTAGACGAACGGGCGACCAGGGCTGAAAGATCTCAATCTGTAACACGTAGCCCACTTTTAACCGTCTAACTGTTACAGATCAAGACAATAAGATAGTCAAATCCGAACTTTCCAAGCAGTTATGAACCATGGTTTCCAGTTTTCGGTATCACGAACATACTTTCGGTATCATTTAATGGTATTATGATATCGAAAGTATGTTCGTGATACCGAAAGGAGCCGCATGCGCCAGTTCGATTACACCACAGTCCCAGCGGAACTCGAAGCAACTCCAATCACCAACCTCCTCCTCTCGATACGCGAGCATAAAGGCCGTCAGCTTGCTCTGAGTCAAGTCAAACCCGAGCTTCTATCGTCCCTAATGGAGGAGGCTAAGATCCAAAGCACCCGATCCTCCAACGGACTTGAAGGAATTGTTACCACCCAAAAAAGACTCAAAGCGATCATGGCGTATTCCGCCAAGCCAAGCTCCCGCGCAGAGGAAGAAATCGCTGGATACCGAGATGTGCTGTCGCTTATTCACGAGCAACACGATTCCATTCCCGTAACGCCATCGGTCATTCTGCAGTTGCATCGTGACCTCATGGCGCACACGGCAATCTCGTATGGAGGCCATTGGAAAGATGGCGATAACGAAATCGTCTCCATTGACGATCAAGGTAATCGATTTGTGCGCTTTAGGCCCCCTTCGGCTCTAGCAACCCCGGGACTTATTAAAGAAGCCTGCCAGTCCCTCAACGATGCTTTATCTCGCCAAGTTTGCGATCCCCTCCTTATATCGCTCCGCTTTATCTTCGATTTTGTTAGCATTCATCCCTTCAACGATGGCAATGGCAGGATGAGCCGGCTCCTTACAACGCTGCTGCTCGAAAAGACTGGATACGATGTTGCGCGTTACATCAGCATCGAACGACTTATTGAAGACAACAAAGCGCTTTACTACAACGCCCTCGCTGCAAGCTCCACTGGATGGAATGAAAATCAAAACACCGAAGTACCCTTTATCCGTTTCATGCTCGGAACAACCCTGGCCGCCTACCGACAGCTCGAGCAGCGTACCTTAATTGAATCAAGCACTCGTCCCATGTCGAAGCAAGCGCGCATCGCTGTTCTATTTCAACAGAGACCCGGCGTCATTAAGAAATCCGACATCCGGTCCAGCTGCCCCGATATCAGCGAGGTAACCGTTAAACGAACCCTCGGCCAGCTTGTTAGTTGCAGCGCAATCGAAAAAACAGGAGCGGGTCGTTCGACGGGCTACATACTCAAAGACGTCCATGCTCTAGAACTATTCTTGCAAGCCACAATACCCGATGGCGAGGCCGCAATAACAAAAGAGGCTTCAAAGGATAAGCTCCTTGAACGTGTAAACCACGCCGAGGATGAAAGCAGAGAAGGGCTCTATGAAGACTACGATTCATTCTCAAGGGACATAAAGACGAGATACGGAGTCTAGTCATATCTCAGAATAGCCTCATCCTTGTTGCCCAAAGTTATTTGCGCGTCATTGTGAAGCGGTAACCCCGCGCTGGCAAGGGCAAAAGTCCTCCTGCTGCGCTAGCTAGCAAATGACCTGCGCGTGCTCCTCGATGGCGGCACGGTCCTCGGCGGCAATACCCGGCTCGCACACCACGGCATCCAAACTGTCCAGGCGGCAGAAGGTGTAGAAGTCGCGCTTGCCGATTTTACTGGAGTCGGCGATCAGATAGCGTGAATCGGCCTTGCTAAAGGCGAGCTGCTGGATACGACCCTCATCCATATTGGACGTAGACACGTCGCCATCCAGAATGCCGTTGGCGCCGATAAACGCTGCATCGATACCCAGCGCACGCAGGGTATCCTCGGCCGTTGGTCCCACAAAAGCGGCGGTGCGGCGACGGTACATACCGCCCACGAGGCACAGGTCGCAGTCTTCGCGCGCCTCGAGCAGGTTAAACACCGAAAGCGAATTGGTCACATAGATGGAAGGCAGCTTGTCGGTGACTCGGAGAGCGCCAATGCGATCTCACGACGGCTGCGCTCATTGTCTCAATTAGCTACTCAACGAAATACGGCCCCGCAGCTCAATAAGCTGCGGGGCCGCACTACACACCGACGGATCAACGACGAAGTGCATCTACTATTTGGCCAGCTCCTGAACGATCCAGTCAATTGCACCTTCGGGATCGTTGGTAAGGTCGATATACTCCTTGCCCCTTGTGGTGAGCAGTTTAATTCCAAGGCGATCGGTATCGGCCTTCATAGCGTCATAGTACATGCGTGCCTGGGGCGCCAGAACAATCACGTTGTACTGATCCATCGTCTCATAGTGGCTTCCGTACGCACCGGACTGAGAAACCAGATCAATACCCTTAGCAGCGGCACCTTCGCGAAGAGCATTTGCCAAGAGAGTCGAAGTGCCGGCACCCTGGCAAAGCACAAGCACGCGGATCTGCTCCGCCTTGTCCTTTACCGCCTCGAGAGCTTTTGCGACATTTTCCTGTGCGGCAATAGCATCTGCATCCGAGGTTCCTGCAGTCTCCTTTGCAGACTCTTCCAAACAAAGCTGATGGTCATACGCCTTGCAGAACGGATAGTAAATCACAAAGTCAACGACCAACAGCACTGCCATCAATACGAGAGAACGCAGATCGAGACCCGTGGTGAGGAATGCACCGATTGGGCCGGGAAGCGCCCACGGCATGGTATACATGGGGGCGTTCATTCCAATGACGTCAATGAAAAATTTACCGATAATGGCGTTGACCATAGGAGCCACTAGGAAGGGCACGAACATATAGGGATTGAGAACAATCGGCATACCGAAGATAACGGGCTCGTTAACTCCAAAAATCACCGGGATAATCGATGCCTTGCCCATGGCTTTAAGCTGCTTGGAGCGCATAAACATGATCAGGATAATAGGAACGATGAACGTGCAGCCAGAACCGCCCAGACCGCCGATGAAGCTTGTAAAGTCCTGCGTGAGAGCAATTGACGGGTGTCCACCTGCTTGGAAAACCTCAAGATTGGTAACGGTATTGCCGTAGAGCGCAGCATTGATCGGACTCATGACAACCGAAGCACCGTGGATACCCATAAATTGGAAAAGTGCGACCGCGCCTTCGATAAGCGCCATGCCAGGATAGGTGTCAACCGCGGAGAACAGCGGCGAGATGAGAGCGGATACCAAATTGGCGAACGGCACAGCAAGCAGCTTGCGGCTCGCAAGATCGATAAAAGCGCACGCAAGGATCGAAAACCCAAATGCAAAGATATCGCGAAAACTCTGCGCAATAGAGCCAGGGACCTCTTTGGGGAGCTTGATCGTCACATTATGGCTAATGCACACCTTATAGATATTAACGGTCAAGAATGCGGCTACGAACGCAGCGAGAAAACCCTTGGTTCCCATATAGCCGGTTTCAAAAACAGATGTATCTGCTCCGCCAATCGAGACAACATCGTTCGTCACCGATAGCAAGAGCATGCCGCACATGGCACAAACCATGCACGAGGTGGGGTTGAGAGATTTACCCGAAGGCATGCGACGGTTCATCGACATGGCAAGTGAGCTCGCCGTGGTGCCGGCCACCATAATGCCAAGAAGTCCCATGGTATATGCATAGATTTTATTGAAGAAATCCAGCACCTCAGACGGAAGCGTGATGCCTACATAGGCAGGGAGCGTCGAAAGAAGAAGGAACAGGCTCGAGAACAGCACAATTGGCATATTCGAGAGAAAGCCATCCTTAATCGCCACCAGATAAATGTTCCTCGAGATTTTGTCGAAGAGGGGCTGGTGTTTTTCAAGGAATTTGACGATAGCGTCCATAACACATCCTTTCATGATTCCCGGGCACACAACGATTTATCCGGACTCAACCGTCGTCGTCCCCGTTTGTATCCACTTATGTAAGTGAATACGTTCTTGTGCGAAATGTAATATCATTTGCGCGATTTGTCATAACCAATTCTTTTTCCGCTTTGTCGATATGTCAAGAATTCAAATACTTATTCGGTGAACGGTAGTTGATTAATTTAAGATTTTCCCAGCTAAAGGCTATTTTTTGCGAGCAGTACAATAAGCTTGCAACCGTTCACCGATTGGATATAACATATTGAATATATTGTTGTAACAATATTAGAGACAATGTCACAAGCCTGTCGTTCTAGTCAAAGGAAGTAACAATGCCCAAACGATTACTGAACATGTCCGCATCCGATTTTGCCGCCACGTCACCCATGGATCTAAAGCAGGCAATTCTGGCTTCCGAGGGACGTACCATCATGGCGGAAAACGTACCCTCTTCCCAATTTCTCGGCGGCGTTACTAATGCAGAAATCGAACGTGCCGCAGGTGCCGACCTGCTTCTGTTTAACGCGCTCGATGTGTTCGATCCAGTTATTGCCGGTATTCCAGATGATCTCAATGAAAACCCGGTCACTTGGGTGAAGCGAGCATGCGGAAGGCCCATTGGCGTCAATCTGGAGCCAGTTGATAACGAGGCAGAGATGTCTGAATCCCGAACGGAAATCCCCATGGGTCGTCGCGTCTCTCCCAAGACCTTAGAAAAGGCTAACGAACTCGGATTTGATTTTATCTGCCTGACGGGCAACCCTGGAACCGGCGTCTCCAACGATGCAATCGCCCATTCGATTAAACTCTCCAAAGAGCATTTCAATGGCCTGGTCATAGCCGGAAAAATGCATGGAGCGGGCGTTGCGGAACCTGTCATGACGCTCGAAATTGCGCGCAAGTTTGTTGACCTCGGCGTCGATATCCTTCTCGTGCCAGCCCCCTACACCGTCCCTTGCTTCCAAGAAGCAGACCTGCGCGCCATCGTAGACTTTGTACGATCCCACAACGTAGGCAAGTCAATTGAAGAGAAGGTTCTCGTCATGGCGGCGAACGGGACGAGTCAAGACTCCTGCGACAGCGAGACCATTAAGAAAATAGGCCTTGCAGCAAAAGCAGCCGGTGCTGACCTCCAACATATCGGGGACTCCATGAACGGTATTTGCCTGCCCCAGAATATCTTCACGCTCGGACAAGCCCTTCGTGGATACAGGCATCAGATCGTCATGCTGAGCCGCTCTGTGATACGTTAAGGTTACCTTGCCCACGTTACATCCCGACTGAGGCAACCATCAGGTATAACCAACATGCAAACTGAGGCTCTAATGCTCGATACACACGAAAAACGGCCACTCTATTTACAGCTCACCGACGCGCTGCTCAAGCAGATCGTCGATGAATATCAAGCAGACGATAAACTTCCAACAGAAATGGAACTCTGCGACGAATACGCCGTAAGCAGAACAACCGTCCGACTTGCCATGAGTGAGCTGGAGCGTCGTGGAAGTATCTATCGAATCCAAGGTAAGGGATCGTTTGTTGCACCGAAACGCGTTAGCGAGCTCAATTCACTTTTAGACTTTGACTTTGCAAGCCATTGCGATGGCGTTGATCCGGATGCCATCACCAAACATTTCGGCGGCCTCACATCAGGTCGTCCAATTTCCGTAATGATGCTCCAACAATTTGGATGTCAAAGTCGCGATGAAATTCAGCGTCTTGAATTGACCTACGAACTTGAAGGCAGCTTCATAGGCGCTGATACGTTCTTCATTTCAAAGTCGCGCGTTCCGAATAACCAGTTAGATTTTCAGGCATTTAGCAGAATCATGGACGACTTGTCCAAGTCTATCCAATCTGTTAGGGAAAGCTATAGAGCACGTCAGCTTAGCGATTCCGAAGCCAGTAATTATGGTGTTGCAAAACTTCCGGTCATCGAACTGACTCATTATGCTTACGACTCCGGAGGCAAACTAATCTCAATTGTCTGCCGCACCGTCTTAACTGGGCGAATCCCTTATCAAAACTTTATTTTCAAGTCCTAATGTTCTTTTTCTTTTGTCTCGATCTGTAACACGTAGCCGAGTTTTTAAGTCCTAACCGTTACAGATCGAGACAAACAAGGTAGGCCCCGCCGAATTGTCTCAATCTGTAACATCTGGTTGGTGGTTTCACCCCTACCTGTTACAGGTTGAGACGATTTGATAGTGGAGTCCTTATTTGCGCGTCATATCGCGTAGCGCTGACGCGCTGGTTTCCACAATGACAGGAGGTAAAAGTCCTCCCGCATCACCCGTTGGCAATCCCGTAGCGATAACTAGCAAATAACCTGCGTGTGTTCCTCGATGGCGGCACGATCCTCGGCGGCGATGCCCGGCTCGCACACCACGGCGTCCAAATTGTCCAGGCGGCAGAAGGTGTAGAAGTCGCGCTTGCCGATCTTGCTGGAGTCGGCGATCAGATAGCGCGAGTCGGCCTTGCTAAAGGCGAGCTGCTGGATGCGGCCCTCTTCCATATTGGATGTAGACACGTCGCCGTCCAGAATGCCGTTGGCACCGATAAACGCCGCGTCGATGCCCAGCGCACGCAGGGTATCCTCGGCCGTTGGTCCCACAAAAGCGGCGGTGCGGCGACGGTACATACCGCCCACGAGGCACAGGTCGCAGTCTTCGCGCGCCTCGAGCAGGTTAAACACCGAAAGCGAATTGGTCACAATGCGCAGGCGAAACGCCGGCAGCATCGAGGCCATCTGCTCAACCGTGGTGCCCGTGCCCAAAAAGATGGTCGAGCCTTCCTCGATAAGCTCCACAGAACGGCGCGCAATCTGCAACTTTTCCTCGGCATGCTTCGTGCGCTTTTCGCTGTGCGAATACTCATGGCGCAGCATAGCGTGTGGACGGCCCTGCGCACTGCGGGCTCCGCCGTGCACGCGCTCGATCTCGCCCAGGCTCGCAAGCTCCTCAAGGTCACGGCGGATCGTCATATCCGAGACACCTAACGCATCCGAAATCTCCTTGACCGAGACCGTTCCCTGTTCCTCGAGCAGCTGCCGAACCTTATCCTGTCGCTCCGCTTTAATCACGATGAGTCCTCGCTGTTCCACGCTCACGTCAATTCAAACAATAACGAACAAATTGTATCAGACTCGCGCGCGTCAGAAATGAACGCCCGCACAGCTCCAATCATCACTTTTTTGAGAAAAATACCCCCTGCTTTAGTGGGGTGTAGTGATAATCTCGCCTGTTCGCGCTACAGTTTGTCCGAAATACCTCGATGTTAGGAACCAAATGATCACTTCCGAGCTTTTCGGCACCGCGCCGTGCGGTACCCCCGTTCATTGTTACACCCTCAACGGGCCCGAGATCTGCGTTCGCATTATGGACTATGGCGCCACCGTGTTGGGCATCGACGTGCCCGACATCCCCGGCAACGCGCGCGATGTGGTGCTGGGCTTCGATAAGCTCGAGGATTACTTTGACAACCCCGCCTGCTTTGGCGCGACCATCGGACCTGTGGCCAACCGCACTGCAGGTGCCACGATCACCATCGCCGGCACGGACTGGCATATGCCCGCCAACGAGGGCACCAACAACCTGCACAGCGATCTTGAGCATGGTCTGCACAAGCGCGTATGGGACGTTGAGCTCGACGAGGTCCACAATGCCGTGCGCATGACCACCTCGCTTGAGGACGGTGAGCTGGGCCTTCCCGGCAACCGCACCTTTACGGCCGTGTTTACCGTGACGCGCACCGGCTGCTTCCGTATCGAATATGGCTGTGAGAGCGACCGCGCCACGTACGTGTCCATGACCAACCACACGTACTTTAACCTTGCCGGTCACAACGCCGGCATGGACTGTGAGCACTTCTTTGTTGCTAACGCTGCCCACTACCTGCCCATCAACGAGCAGAATATCCCCACCGGAGAGATCGCTCCGGTCGAGGGCACGCCGTTTGACTTCCGTGAGCTGCGCCCCGTCGCGCCCGGCATGGAAGCCGACGACCCGCAGATTAAGCAGGCCCGTGGCTACGACCACTGCCTGTGCATCGATGGCTATCAGTACGGCCGTAATCTGCGCCGCGCGATGCACGTCGAGGAGATGTGGACCGGCCGTGAGCTGGACTATTACACCACTGCCCCGGGCGTGCAGCTCTACACCGGCAACTGGCTGGGCGACGAACACGCCAAAGACGATGCCAACTACGGTTGGGGCGCCGGCTTTGCCCTCGAGGCCGAAATGTATCCTGACACGCCGCACCATGCGCTGTTCCCCCAGGGCATCGTGGGCCCCGGTCATCCCTACAGCAATGTGATCGAATACCACTTTATGAGGCACTAGGCCCACAACGCGACATATCGCACAGCAACGCCCGCCGGCACACCGCCGACGGGCGTTTTTCATCTTTTGGGCTCTTTTTCGCTGTGACTGTATGAGTGACATATCAAAACTATGCCCATTTACTACGTTTAGCCCGGGATGCTCGACCATGCACCGGTTTTTGTTAAATGCGCGAGCCGTCTACCTGCGGTTTTGTTTTTCTCAAATTCGACATGCTCGGCGATAACCGATCAAACGTAGTAAATGGGCATAGTTTTTGACAGGCGGCATCGCGCGCGTCCCTCGCAAGGGCAAAATGATCCGTTTTCCTCCGTCCCCAAGGGATCAGTTGAACAGATTGCCGATGGGGTCGGGATTGGAGCTGGGGAGATAGCGGATTTCTAGTTCTATGCCGAGCTTTTGCAGCTCTTTGAAGGCGGCGACATCTTCGCCGTCTACGGCGACTGCGGGCGTTATGGGGTGCTTGCCCTCCCCTGCCTGCATATGGCCAATGCTGATCTTGGTGATCGGCACGCCACCCTTAACCAGCGCGAGTGCATCGGCGGGTGAGGCCACCATGATCAGAATCAATTGGCGCGGCGTTGCGGTATGAATGATGTCGATGGCCCTTTGCACCGAGAAAAACCGTGTCCACACGCCCTCGGGCACCGCGACCCTCATAGGCGCCCACTTGCGCGAATCCGCCGCAATCTCGTCGTTAACGATCAGGACGAGGTTGGAACCAACCGCCTCATTCCACAGCTCAACGTCTTGCCCGTAAATAAACCGATCATCGATGCGCGTGAGAAGAATCTTGGGTTGAATCATCACTGCCCCATTCTGCTTGACACCCGTAAGAGCAAGACATCACGTCTCCAATATTAGTGCATTTAAAGTGAGAAAAGCCGTCAGAACACTTGCGCGGATGTGCGATGTCCCGTATCATAGACAGCCGTTGACGCCTCAGTTGCGTCACCACATGGCCGCCAGCGTAGCTCAGTTGGTAGAGCACCGCTCTCGTAAAGCGGGGGTCACCGGTTCGAGCCCGGTCGCTGGCTCCATTGCACAAGATAGCCGCCTTCGGGCGGCTTTTTTTGTTACCGATTTCAGGCGCACATCCGCCGGAATTCGCCCACTCGGTGGACTTCGGGTTTAATGCTTAGGGGCGGGGATTTACCAAAGTGAAATTTTAATGAAAAGAAACCCAGCTGCAACAATTGCCATGACGAGGGCTCGAATTGGCCATATAGATCTAAAATAGTCACGATACCTTCTCTTTTGCTGAAACGATATATCTATACAAGGTTGTGAGCGGAAAACAAAAAATACGTCGATTGCTATCCGACAAACGGGTCTGGAATTGCATTCACCGGCATTTCGGGGCAGATTGATACACATGTACGAAAGGGAACCTATGTGGTGCGTTGGGTTGGAGCTGCTGCAGGCCCGATATGGATTGCGGTCTTGCGCCCCGATGTCCAAATAGGTTTCTCTCTCTAGACGGGAAGTTGCTCATGGACGCCATATATGACGGAGATGACTGGGTCGATCATTATACTTGGCGCCTGGTCGGCTCGAACGACAATGGGGTTGTGGTGTTTGATGGACTATGTCCAAAGCATCTCCATCCTTTTGTCTCGTCGTTAATTGAGAGTTCCGCTCGTGTTGCCCCCTACAGCTCGGCATCGCTTCATGATACGGACGTTTTGAAGACCATAAGGGAATCAATTGACGATGGCACGATGAGCGGCCCGCTGTTTTCTCGGCTTGTGGGGCTAGATGAGATTGGCTCGAAACGACTGCTTGCGGGCGAAAAAGTGGAACTCACTTATCGGTCGATGATTTCAATCCTGCGGCTAGCCGATGTTCTTCGCAAATAAATCCAAGCAAAACGCCGCCGGCAACTCCCCTACTCAACAAAAAAGCCCCGCCAACCGTAATCCCCAAGGGAACCGCGATTAACGGGGCTCAAGCGCGCTCCTCAATGGAATCACGTCATCAGACGAGCAGCTCAGCCGAGCAGTGCGCTACTCCTCCCAGTAAGCGTCTGCAAGCAGCTTAAAGCAGATCTTCTTGACCGGCTGTGCGCCATCGCCCGGGAACTCGAGAGTGGGCATGTGAGGCTCGCCGGCAACAAACAGCGCGAACTTGTCGTCGGCAAGATCGCCGGCGATCGAAGCGTCGGAATCGACCAGATCGTAGTCGTCCTTCTCGTCAAACTCCTGAACCAGCGTCAGGCTGCCCGTGGCAACCTTAAAGGCCTCGCGACCCTCGACGTCGATCTGCAGGTCGTGATAGCGCTGATGCGTCTCGTAGTGGGCCTCGGCCTCGGGACGCGTCGTGGGCGCCATGACGTTCGCAAAGACCTTATCGCCCAGAATCGGATGGCTGCCGACCTCGAGCTCCGCTGGGTCGTTCTCCTCGAGCCAGTCGATCAACACGTCGAGGCCCTTGAGCATTCCGCGATACTCCTCGATATCGCCCAATGCACCGTAAATCATCTAAATCCCCTCTCGGATCGCTTCTTTGGCGGCTACTCGGCAAACGCGTTACCGACGCTGTTGCCACCCACATACGCCTCGACCAGGGTAAGGTCGGGATTGAACACGACAAACTCGGCGTCGCGCCCCGGCATAATGCTACCGCACTTGTCGTCGACATGAGCTAGCAAGCGATGCCGGGGCCGTCACCCAAGCTCTTACAGCTCGGTCACGACAACGCCGTTGTAGACCTCGTCCCAACGGTCCATGACCAGATGGCCGGTCATGGGATCCATGGCATTGAGCTTGCCGCAGGTGTTGGCGGTACGCAGTACCGTCTCGTCGTCTGCGCCAGCAGCGATGGCATGCGCGAAGCCTGCGATAGTGGAGTCACCAGAGCCCGTGGCGTTAACGGCAGGGATATCGGGCGTCTTTGCGCGGAACGCACGGCCATTGTGGAAGCCAACGGAGCCGGCAGCGCCCATGGACACGACGACCCAGGGGATATCGGAGAAGCGGGCATCAGAGGCGAGCGCGGCGCGGAGCTCGTCCACATCGTCGGTGGTAAAGCTCGTGCCCAGAAGGCCGTTGATCTCGGTCAGGTTAGGCTTGACCAGCTCGGGCTTAATTTCGGACTTAAGGGCGGCCTCGAGCGAAGCACCCGAGGTATCGAGCAGCACCTTGGCTCCGGCGTTCTCGGCAATGCCCGTGATCTTGGCATAGTAGTCTACCTCGACACCGCGGGGCAGAGAACCCGAAATGGTGACGACGTCGGCCTTGCCTGCAAGCTCGGCGAACTTTGCAGTAAAGGCATCGAGCTCCTCGGGGGCAATTGTCGGGCCACTCTCGAGCAGCTCAGTCTGGTTGCCGGCGTGGAGGATGTTGAGGCAAATGCGAGTCTCACCCTTGATGGGCACAAAATCATTCTTAATGCCGTTAGCGTCCATGAGCTCGGCCATATAGGCGCCCATATGGCCACCAAGCAGGCCGGTTGCCACAACATCGTCGCCCAACTGACCAAGGACGCGGGCTACGTTAAGGCCCTTGCCGCCGGCGGTCTTTTCGGGCGTCACACGGTTGACGTCGTCGATGACGAGCTCATCGAGCTGATAGCGCGTATCGACAGACGGGTTCATCGTAACGGTGAGGATCATTTTTAGCTCCTTATCTCGCAGGCTCCTTGTGCCTCGCGATACGAGTCGACAAAACGGAATTACAGAATCTCAATCGTGAACGAGCGCACGATGGTTTCTTTGGGCTTGGCGATAAGACAGCCGCGCTTGTGCTCAAGCACGTCATCCTCATCGGAACAGGTCGAGAGGCCGCCCCAGGGCTCAACTGCCACAAAATCGCCCTCGGGCTTGCTCCACACAATGAGGTACGGGAAGCCCTCAAAGCTCAGGCGGACGCCCTTGTCCTCGCCCTTTTTGGAAAGCGTGACCTGACGGCTCTCGAGCACGTCAAAGATGGTCTCCGCAAAATCGAAGAGCTCGTACGACAGGGGCAGCGTCTTTCCCACCATGGGGTTCTTGGAGCGGTTGGTCACGTCAATCAATCCGGTCGAGGGAACGGCGGTGCAGAGCTCCGCAGCCTCATCTTTCTCAAAACGCAACTCGTAGTCCGTATAGGACTCGCCCTCGTCGAGCGGACACCTAAAGCCGGGGTGTCCACCGATAAAGAAAGGCATGTCCTCGGTGCCCTCGTTGGTAACCTCATAGGAGACACGCACGGCGGCGTCCTCGAGCGTATAGCGGGCGACAAGTTTAAACGGGTACGGATAATCGCTCAGCAGCGCGGCGTTATCCTCCGAAGCCAGGCACATCGCCAGCTCGTTCTCGCCTTGGCTCAGCAGCTTCCACTCCTGTTTGCGCGCAAACCCGTGGCGAGCGAGCTTTACATGATGCCCGGCAAACGTCATGGCGCTGTTGTCGCGCAAGCCTCCGCAAATCGGGAAGCAAATCGGTGCCTGGCCAGACCACACGGCGGGATCGCCCTGCCACAGATACTCGCGACCTCCGGCCTCAATCGAGGTAAACGAACCGCCAGCCGTGGACACCTTAATAGAAATCGAATCGTTGGAGAGAGCGTATTCCATTGCCCATCCTTTCGAACAACTGCTTTTTTTGCTCGCAAGAACCCGTCTCGGCCCTGACCAAAGGACAAACCCGCACGTTCATCGACGCGTCCGGTATCCCAGCCATGCAACGGGGTACCATACAGACATTGATGCAATTACAGCTGAAAGGCCTTCTTATGCGAACCATCATCCTCTACGCCTCGCGCCATCACGGCAATACGAAAAAGCTCGTGGACGCCATCGTCGAGGCACACCCCGAGATCGATACCCTCGATGTGAAGTCACTCGGTAAAAACGAGTATCCCAACCTGCACGAATATCATCTGATCGGTGTCGCCACGGGCATCTATTACTCCGAGATCGACAAGGACATGGCACGCGTGCTCACTAACGTGCTGCAGCCGCAGGACAAGGTGTTTGGCCTTATGACCTACGGTGGCAAAAACAAGTGGTACGGCAAGGATATCGATGGCATCTGCCGCATGAGGCAGGCTATCTTTATGGGCGTCTACGGCTGCCCCGGCTTTGATACGTGGGGACCGTTCAAACTCGCCGGCGGTGTCCAAAAGGGACACCCGACCGCTGAGGAAATTAAGGGCGCTGTCGACTTCTTCGACAAGATCGAAGACGAGTATGGCGACATCATCGTCGAAGAGTACGCCAAGCGCGAGAAGCGTCTAGCATACGAGAAGGAGCATCCTGCAGGAGGCCTGGTGGCCGGCGTTAAGCGCACGGCAAAGAAGATCGCTAACAAGCTGTAACTGTGAAGGTGCTTTTGAGCGTTTAACCCATACGGCGGGTCCGAGCAGATTCGGGCCCGCCGTCTTTTTCTATCGTTACTCGGTAAAGGCGTTGCCGACGCTCTGGCCGCCAACATACGTCTCGACGAGGGTGAGCTCATGGTCGAACACGACAAAGTCGGCGTCGCGACCCGGCATGATGCTGCCGCACTTATCCTCGATGTGCGCGGAGCGTGCCGGCACCTCGGTTGCCATGCGAATGGCGATATCGGCGCTGGCGATGCCCCAGTCGACGATGTTCTTGACGCCCTGGGCAAGCGTGAGCACCGAGCCGGCAATGCTCTTGCCGTCAGCGAGCCAGCACAGGTTGTCCTTCATGATGACGTCCATGCCACCACTGGTGTAGCTGCCCTCGGGCATGCCGCCGCAACCCAGGCAGTCGGTGATGAGCACCGTGTGCTGCCAGCCCTTTGCCTGCAGCAGTGCCTTGATGGCGGCAGGGTTTACGTGCTTGCTGTCACAGATGATCTCGGCGTAGGTCTCGGGCGTGGACATGGCAGCGCCCACGACACCGGGCTCACGGTGATGCAGGCCGCGCTGACCGTTATAGGTATGCGTAAAGCAGCTGGCACCGGCGTTGATGGCGGCGATGCACTCATCGTAGGTGGCGTCGGAGTGACCGATGCTGGTCACCACACCCTTGGCGTTCAGAGCAGCCGCATAAGCAGCGGCACCGTCGCGCTCGGCCGCCATGGCGCTCTTAACGATGCGACCACCCGCAGCCTCCTGCCACTGATCGAAGACCTCCTCGGAGGGATCGATAAGATAAGCGGGGTTCTGCGCGCCCACGTGCTTCATGGTAAAGAAGGGGCCCTCCAGGTAGATGCCCTGAATGCGAGCACCGCAGAAGTCGGGGCCGCGGCCCTCGTCCGCCTTGGCGATAGCGGCGCAGGCGTCCTTGATCTGCTCGACGCCATCGGTGAACGTCGTGGGCAGCCAGCTGGTGGTACCGCGACGGGCGAGCTCGGTCGAGCTGATATCGATTCCCTCGGGATCGTTATCGGTAGTTGAGTGGTTGTAGAAGCCATGGATGTGAGTATCGACCATGCCCGGTGCGATCCACGATCCCGTGTAGTCCTTAATCTCGCAAGAGGGCTCGTCGGCCTGCCAGGCGCCAAAGACGCCGTCCTCGACCATAAGATAGCCGCCCAGTTGCGGGCCTGCCGGCAAGAAGAACTTGTCAGCCTTAATTGCGTACGTGCTCATATGCACTCCTTGCTTCTAAAGCAGTTGACTGTGGTGATGCTTATACCCAGCTCACGTAAAACAAAAAGCGCCCGCCCGCCGTTATGAGCGGACGGGCGCCCTTACAGGGGGACGCGATTAAGCGGTGAAGGGGTGAATCGTCACGCCCTTAACCACGCGGTTGACCGTGCCGGTGGGGCTCGGCGTATCGGGCGTGTTGCCCACGCGTACGGAGTTGAGCAGGCTGATAGCCTGGGCAAACATCACGAACGGCAGAGCAAGGTAGCCCTCGGGAAGTGCCTCGTAGCCCTTAAAGGTGAAGGACTCACCCTCATAGACGGTGGCACCTTCCTGCTGAACGGCGACGGTGTGCTGAGCGATCTTGTCGCCACCGATCTCGTTGAGGATGTCGATGTCGTACTGACGGGTGTAGGCGTCGTTGTTGACGAACACAAAGACGAGCGTCTTATCGTCGACGAAGGACTTAGGTCCGTGACGATAGCCCATGGAAGTGTCGTAGGAAGTAGCGACCAGACCGTGAGCGAGCTCGAGGATCTTGAGCTGGCTCTCCTGGGCAAGGCCACCGAAGGAGCCAGAACCCAAGTAGGTCACGCGGTTGAAGTCGCCAGCCAGGTAATCGGCGATCTCGGGCTCACGGGAGATGACCTCCTCGCCCATCTTGGCGATGGTCTCGACCCACTCGGCCTTCTGCTCGTCAGAGGCAGTGTCGAAAATAAGGGTGGAGAGCAGGGTCATGCAGGAATAAGAACCGGTCATGGCGAAGCCCTTGTCGTTGGCGCGCGGAATAAGCAGCGTCAGCGCGTTGGGATCATCGGCAGACTCGACGGCGAGCTTGCCCTCGGGAGCGCAGGTGATGTTGAGGAACTTGACGTTGTGGACGAGCTCCTTGGCAACGGCAACGGCGGCAAGGCTCTCGGGGCTGTTGCCAGAGCGGGCAAAGGAAACCACGAGCGTGGGATCCTCGGCGCGCAGGAAGTCGCGCGGAGCGCTCACGATGTCGGTCGTGGCGATGGGCTTAAAGTCGTAGAGATCAGTGTTGCCAGCGTGACGCAGGTACGGGGCGCAGGTATCGCCAACGTAGTCGGACGTACCGGCACCGGTGAAGACAACGGACAGACGACCCTCGCCCATAGCGCGAGCCTCGGCCAGGAAGGCCTCGATGGCCTCCTTGTTCTCGCGATAGATGTTGAGCGTATCACGCCAAAGCTCGGGCTGCTGAGCAATCTCGGCCGTGGTGATCTGGGCGCCGAGCTCGGTGAGCTCCTCGACACTCTTCTCGAACATTTCTAATACCTCTCTCTAGAAGTAATCCTCTGACGTGCAATTATACACTTCGGTTGGTTATCTGGTAGTAACCAGTTAAATGCAAAGAATCATCATATGGAAACGATGCGAGCACTAGTCGCTACGCTGGTGGTAAACCTTGTATTTAAACTGATCGGCACGAGCAACCGAGAGTGTATACTCCACAACCTCGTTTGACTCGTTATACGTAGTCCTGACCAAATCGAGCACAGGCGAGCCCTCGACAATTCCCAAAAGGTGAGCGTCGGTGGGACGGGCTATGCTCGCATAGAACTCCTCCTCGGCCACGCGTATCTTTTGCTGAAAGTCTTGCTCAATCACATCGTAAAGCGGCTTACGCTCCAGTAGCGGTCGCTTTAGGGACAGAAATTGACGAACCGGTAGATAGCTGCGTTCGACCATCATGGGCATGTTGTCGGCAGAACGAAGGCGCTTGAGCTTAAAAATGCGATCACCGATACGCAATCCCATATGCTCGGCCAGATTCTTATCGGCCTCCATCTCGCAAAACTCGAGAATCGTGGTCTCGGGGTCGCGACCCATCGCGCGCATCTGCTCGGTAAAGCTGTAGGACTGCATAAGATTGGTTGCCTTTGCCGAACGGTCGGTCACAAAGGTACCGCGACCGTGCTGCCGAACCACCAATCCTAAACGCTCCAGTTCCTGCAGAGCCAGGCGTACCGTAGTGCGCGAGAGACCATAGCGCTCCGATAGTTCGCGCTCGGAAGGAATCATGTCACCGGCGCGATATTCATGGTCGATCTTTTCGGTCAGAATATCGACCAGCTGATCGTACAGCGGTTGCTTACGCGCTCCGATCGCCATCCTATCCTCCCATTTTCTCAAACTCGGCTACTACCTTGGGTGTTTAGCATTATCTGTCTGCCACACCCGAATCAACAAGAAAACAAAAGCCGCGCGCTCTTTCGAGCACGCGGCTTTTAACATACACATGGCTTAAGGGGTCGGGGTGTGAGCCGCGTAGGGACACACCCCTCAAGCTAGAGCCTTACCAGATGCTCGGCCAGAGACCAAGCGGGCCAGCGCCCAGGATGCCGAGGACGAAGAGCAGCAGAATGCCCTTGGTCGGGGTCCAGCTGTGCTTAGCGAACATGTAGTAAAGCAGCAGCGTAAGCATAAGCGGGACGAGCTTCGGGACGATGGTGTTGAGGGTGTCGGCAACAGAGAAGTTGACCGGATCCTCGGTAACGGTGCCGTAGGTAACGGACTCCATGCCGTTGCCCAGATCGGTGACGCCGCACTCGACAGCGTTGCCGTCGGCATCGGAGGCGGTGAGGGCGTTGCCGTCCTCATCGGTCATGGCGATGGTACCGGCCTCAGCGGTCTCGGTATCGATGCCCTCCATACCGGTGAAGTTCTCGGCCTCCTTCTCGGAGACGATCACGGTAGTAGCGGAGAGGCCACGGGTGGTGCCGTTGGGGATCTGGAGGTTGATCTGGGTGCCACCCATGGTGACGACCAGGCAACCGACGACGAAGACGCCCATGATGGAAGCGGCACGCGTGAAGGCCTGCATGTTGGCGGTCAGAGCGTCAATAGCGCTGGTGCCAAGCTTGTAGGACCAGTTCATGAGCCAGAAGCGCAGAGCGAACTGGACGACGTTGAAGATCACCAGGAAGATGATCGGTGCAGCGGCGTTGCCGTTGATGGCCATGTTGGAGGTGATGCCGGCCGTGATAGGCACGAGCGTCAGCCAGAACAGGGCGTCACCGATACCACCGAGCGGGCCCATTGCGGCGACGCGGACGGCGCGGATCGTGGGGATGTCAACCTTGTTCTGCTCGAGCGAAAGCACGATGCCCATAACAAAGGTGACGAGGAACGGGTGAGTGTTGAAGAACTCCAGGTTGTGGCTCATGGAAGCCGCGAGGTCGTTCTTGTTGGTGTGGATCTTCTCCAGACCGGGGATGATGGAGTAGAGCCAGCCGGCGGCCTGCATACGCTCGTAGTTGAACGAGGCCTGCAGGAAGCAGGAGCGCCAAGCCATCTTGTTGAGGGTCTTCTGGTCGAGCTGCGGAGCAGGAGTGAGATCCTCGTAGTGCTCCGGGATCACATACTCATTAGATGCCATCTTCGAAGTCACCTCCGTCAGAAACAGCTGCACCCTTCAGCTCGGTCTGCTGCTGGAAGTCCCAGAAAGCGATACCGAAGCCGATGAGAGCGAGGATGAGCAGAGCAGGGGTTGCCAGCGAATCGTTGGCAACGGTGATGAGCGCGAGGCCAAAGCCCATGAGGAAGAAGCCCCACATATCGCGGTTCATCATTACCTTGAGCAGGACGGCGAAGCCGACGAAGCGCATCATGCCGCCTGCAGCGGAGAGACCGGTCTGCAGCCAAGTCGGGATGGCGGAAGCGATGGTCTGACCGATGGTAGCGCCAGCGATGAAGAACAGGGTGACGACGACAGCGAAGATCAGGCCGAGCAGAGCCATGGCGAAGTAGTTCAGGCGCTCGATGCCCTTGGTGTCCGCGTTGTGAGCCATGTTATCGGCCGTGGACATAAGCGGGGACATAAGCGTGAAGACCAGGGTAACGCCAAGCTGGCCAAGCAGAGCGAACGGAATGGCGAGGCCGACTGCCGCGTTGGGCTCGAGGCCCGTGGCGATAGCGAGAATGGCTGCCATGATGCCGCCGATGACGGCGTTAGGCGGCTGAGCGCCTCCGATCGGCATGTTGCCGATCGTCATGAGCTGATAGGTACCACCCACGAGAAGACCGGTGTTGAGGTCGCCAAGGATAAGACCGATGACGGCGCCGGTGACGATGGGCTGATAGAGAGACTCGAGGAAGTCAAACTGGTCGATTGCCGCGATGAACGTGACGACGAAGACCAGAGCGATCTGGATGATCGAGTATTCCATCTTGCTCCTCCTTTCAAAATGTATGTACGCACTTTGGATATCACGTACAGAACGTCAGGGTTTCACTCCTGACAACGTGGATCACGAGGATTACGAGAAGAGCTTGCTCGTGTCCTCAACAGGCGTGCTCGGAACGCGCCTGATCTCCAACTCCACCCCCAATTCCTGCAGCTCTTTAAACGCAGCGACATCCTCGTCGTTAACTGCGACGGAGGTGGCGACTTGGCGCTTTCCTTCCGACATGTGCATGTTGCCGATGTTTACCTTCTTTATAGGCACACCGCCCTTGACGAGCGTAAGCACGTCTTCCGGTGTTTCGGCCACGATGAAGATCTTCTGGCGCGGGCTCGCCTTGCCAATGACGTCGATGGTCTTCTGCAGAGAGAAGAAACGCGTAGCGACGCCGGCGGGAGCGGCCATCTTCATGAGGTTCTGGCGCATGGTGTTGGTCGCCACGTCGTCGTTGGCGACGAGGATGAGGTTGGAGCCCAGAGTGGAGTTCCACTGGGTGGCAACCTGACCATGAACCAGTCGGTTATCGATGCGGGTAAGAAGAATGTTGGGTTCTGCCATGTTGATCAGCTTCCTTTCGTTATTTGCTGACGACAGTTACTTGATCTCCTGAATCGCGTAACGCGAAACATCTACGACGGCTCCGGATCGGACTTTGATCTGGACCTTCTCGCCTTCGATGCCTTTGACGGTTCCGTAGATACCGCCGGCGAAAAGAACCTCCTGACCCGGCTTGAGCTCGGTGTGCAGCTCCTTGAAGTACTTTTGCTTCTTCTTCATGTTGATTTGCGACCAGATGGTGTAAATCAAGCCCATGATGGCGAGCAGGCCTAAAAGGGCGACCGAGGAGCTCAGGACGTTGGCTCCGAAATCGGCCATTAGATGCCGTCCTCGTCGCCGAAGATATCCTCTTCCTCGGAGTCGGCAACGGATGCGACCGTCTGGGCGGTGATGCCCGTCTGGCCAACGGTCACGGCCTGCTCGCCAAGCTCGGCGAGCGTGGCGTTGCCGCGGAGGAACAGAAGCTCAATAACCATGGGAAGGTTAGTGCCGGTCAGAACCTCGACATTGTCGACATCCTGGGCAATCATCATCGACTGGTTGAACGGGGTGCCGCCAAGCAGGTCGGTAAAGACGAGCACGCCATCGCACTCCTCGCGCATGGCGGTAATAGCGGCGCGGAGATCCTCACCGTAGGAAGCAGCCTGGTCGCCCTCAAAAGGAACGACGGTAAAAGCAGGCTGGTCGCCGGCAACCATAGCGATAGCGCTTGCAAGGCCGGGTGCGAACTGTCCATGACCGGTAAGAATAAAGCCAACCATTCAAATTTCCCTTCCGAAGGTGTGTACGATCTGAGTCCGATGATTTTCGGAAGCCAGCGGGCACTCGCCCTTAAAGCTTCTTGGAAAGCGTTCTTTGAAGACCAGTGGTTTCTAAACTGGTAGTAACCACGTGATGTGTTGTTGTCACTATATCACCCCAGAAGAGGCCGCTTCCGTTGATTCATACGGTAAAACGTTTTTGCACCGTTCACGGTGATAAATCGACCGTTTACCGCTCGTTAATACTTCTACCTGCGGTTTTGAAACCGTTTCGAAATGCTTTGGCAAAAGATTGGATCTTTTCCTGTGTCTAAACAACGCAGGGCGGCTAAAAATAGCATGAAGAAAAATTGCAGGTCATTGTGAAGATATGTGAATTGGTCTTTTTGACTTAATACCAGTTAGAACCAGTTTTGAGATTATCGGTGAACGGTAGTTTTCGACCGTTCACCGGTTACTTGCAATCGTTTGCAGTTGTTTTCCCAGATGAATTAGGGAAGCGCGATGGAGCGCTTGCGCGATCACGGGAAGTTTTTGGCATTTGTCCTCATCCCCGCGCGCGCCAAACTCCAGCATCCAAAATGAGCCATAGCTCTCGCTATTCGTCTCACAAACATTACTTACTCTATTCTGTAATTGTTTATCGTTTATCATTAAGTATGATATAAGATACAAGTATCATCCAAGACATTGGTTGGAGGAGCTATGATCCGCTGGAACGTATCCAAATCGAATGAAGCCATCGACCGTGAACAGGCAATAGCCAAACTGAGGAAGCTCACTCGCTACTGCAAATGGGGCACAATCTGCACCATCGTGGCGCTCGCTCTGGCACTCCTCGCAGTCATTGCAATCGAACTTCTATTCATATTGCCTAGCCTCTCCCAAGGGTTCTGTCTCCAATCCGTAGATCTTACGGCTGGCGAAGGGCCAATTCTCGCTCTCGTCGGCGCCAACGAACAGACCCCTCTTATGCTTGTCGCGCACGACGGTCATACTGCCATAGGGAGCGGCATGATGGCATGCCTCGCGCTTGCCATCGCGCTAAGCGCATACAGGTTTTTCTCCGCCATTGAAAAGGCGGGCAGGCCCTTTGACCTCGAATGCATCCGCATACTACGTCAAATAGGACATTTGTTCCTTATCGGCGGCGCCGCCGTGAAACTTTTTGGTGCCATAGTCACAGGGCTGATACTCTCAGGATTTGGCGGTAGCTTTACGGATGCGCTTGGCGGCCAGCATCTCGACCTCTCCATGCTCTTTGCGGGCCTGATTTTTAGCCTGATTGCCAGCATCTTCCGCTACGGGTATATCCTGCAAAAACAAGATGACGAGTTGCTCTAGGGGGAATCCATGATTATTCTGCGGCTCGACCGCATGCTTGCCGAACGCAAGATCTCATCCAAAGAGCTTGCGGAACGCGTGGGCATCTCCCAGGTCAATATGTCGCGCATCAAGACGGGCAAGGTTTCTGCCGTGCGCTTTTCAACTCTTGACGCGATATGCCGGGCACTCGACTGCCAACCGGGCGATGTGCTGGAATATATGCCTGACGATGAAGCCGATAATCTTTTTGGACTTAAAGATTCATAGGCATAATTTAGCCACCAGCGCCTAAACGCAAATAGCCCGCTAGAACAACATCCGTTCTAGCGGGCTATTCAGATATTTCAGCTACGCGCTCGGCGGCTCAGGCAAACCTTACGCAAACAGGCCGTAGATGCTGATGTTGGCCTTGGCGTAGAGGCCGTTAGCATACTCGGTCCACTTGGAGCTGGCGCTCGAAGCCTGCGAGGAATACTGCTGATAAGCAGTATAGTAGGCGGTCATGGCCTGCTTATAGGTAGCGCTATCGGCCGTAAAGGCATCATCGGCAAAGGCCTTGGCGTAGGTGCTATCGGCGTCCTTCCAGGTGCCCTTTGAGCTATCCCACTCGTCGCCGGCAAGGTTGATGATGTAGTCGGCGTAGTCCTTGCTCGCGGTCTCCTCGTTGCCGTCAGCAGGCTCGGTCGGGGCGGTCGGCATAGTCGCGGAGTTGTCGCCCACCTTCTTCTTGTAGAGCTTCTGCAGCGTCGCGGACTGGCGAACGATCTGCTTGGCCTGGTCCTTGGACACGCCATACTGCGTGGCCATGGTCTTGTAGTCCGAAGTGCCGATGGAATCCTCGGCATACTGCTTCATTTCCTTAGAAGAGACGGTAATGCCCTCGTCCTTGGCAGCGTCCAGCAGGATCTTGTTGCGCACGTAGGACAGGATAACGTCGGCAGAAGGAGCGGTGTAGTTGCCATCGCTATCCTTGACAGTGTCGAGGCTGTACTGACTCTCGATGGCCTCGCGCGCGGTGATGTCGCTCTTCTTGCCGTTGTAGCTATAGCTTGCCACGGTCGAATCGAGCTGGTCCTCGGTGAGGGTCGCCGAGCCGACACCCTTGCCGCCAAAACCGCCATTGCCAATAAAGAAGCCAACCACCGCAGCGATCACGACTGCAACAACAAAGGCGGCAATCATCGTCTTCTTGTGCTTGGATACGCGATCGTCTTCATCGGAATCCAGGATATCGTCGTCTTCATCCTGATCCTCGGGCATCAGATTCTCATCAGCGGCGTCCGCGGCAATCTGTGCCTCCAGACGGGCGTCTTCCTCCTCGGCAGTCGTACCGGCAGCAATGTGCTCGGCAGACGTACCGGCGACCAGATCGATCTTCTCGTCCTCGTCACCGTCGGGGCCTTCGCCGCGCTCGATGATCTGAATGCCGTCGATCTCGTCCTTCTCGTCCTTCTTTTGAATCAGACCCATATCGGTTACTCCTTGTTAGGAAACGTAGTCTTCAATAGAATACGCCCGACAGAGCGCCGGGCGTATTGATTCTTAGGTTATACGCAAACACTTAAGTACTATTTAGGCGTTTGCAGCGCGCATGCCTTAGGCCAGGTGCGCGATAACGGCATCGGCAAAGGCCTGCGTGCCCACGGCGCCCTCGACGGAGCCAGTCTGGGCACGACGCACGTCGCCGGTAACCTGCTCTCCTTCGTCGAGCGTGGCAGAGACGGCGGCGCGGATACGATTGGCAGCGTCGTTCTCGCCCAAGTGATCGAGCATCATCGCAGCAGAGAGGATCTCGGCCGTGGGGTTGGCGATATCCTGGCCGGCGATATCGGGCGCGGAGCCGTGCGTTGCCTCGAAGATGGCGCAGTCGGCACCGATGTTGGAGCCGGGGGCCATCCCTAAGCCGCCCACCAGGCCGGCGCACAGGTCGCTCACGATGTCACCGTACAGGTTGGGCAGCACCAGGACATCGAAGTCGTTGGGGTTTTGGACCAGGCCCATGCAGGTGGCGTCGACAATCTTGTCGTTGAACTCAATATCGGGAAAGTTGGCGGCCACCTCGCGCGCAACGCGCAGGAACAGGCCATCGGTCGCCTTCATGATGTTGGCCTTATGCACGGCCGTCACCTTTTTGCGGCCGCAGCGGCGGGCGTACTCAAAGGCATACTCCACAATGCGGCGGCTCTTGGCGATGGAAATCGGTTTGATTGAGATGGCGGAATCGGCGGCGAAGGTCTTCTGACCCGAGCGCTCGACAAGCTGCGAGAGCTCCTCGACCTCGACAGCACCCTCATCGAACTCGATGCCGGCGTAGAGGTCCTCGGTGTTCTCGCGCACGATGACCAGGTCGACGTCGCGGAAGCGCGAGCCGTCGCCCGGCTGCGACAGGCAGGGGCGCACGCAGGCATACAGGTCAAAGTGTTTGCGCAGGGCCACGTTGACGCTGCGGAAACCCGTGCCGACCGGCGTGGTGATGGGGCCCTTGATGGCAACCTTGGTCTCGGCGACCGCATCGAGCACGTGTTGGGGCAGTGGCGTGCCAAACTCGTCCATGACGCCGGCACCGGCCTCCTGGACATTCCAATTGATCTGGACACCGGTGGCCTCGACCACGCGGCGCATGGCCTGCGTAATCTCAGGACCGATACCGTCACCGGGAATCAGGACTACATCGTGCGCCATAATCTGTTACTCCTCGTTTTCGGCGTCGTCAGATTTTTTAACGCTAGCACGCTTCTTCTTTTTGGAGAGATCCAAGCCAAAGCGTTTAACAAGCATTTCGCAAATCTCGCTCGAACGGGCTTTGAGATAGCTGCCCTTGCCGTTCTCGGCATCGAACTTAAGGCGCAACGCGAGCTTCTCGGCGACCTCGGCGTCGATCTCGCCCTGGCCAAACTCGTACAGGCAACCGAGCATGTCGCGATACTCGAGGTCGCCGTGGTAGCACTGAATGGCCTCGTCCAGGATGGGCCAAGCCTCGCGCGAACGCTCGACGCCCGTGGCGCCCCACACGCACAGCAGGCGGAAGGCGGCATAGCGCAGCGTGGAGGAAATCTCGTCGAACAGCGCGGTCTCGGCGCCCTCAAAGGCATCGCCCAGCTGCTCGGGGCAGGTGGTGGCGAGCGCCGTCAGGGCATCGAGGGCCTCCCAGCGGGTCTGAGCCTCGGGGCGGTCGAGCGCCTCGATCAGCGCGGGCACGCAGGGCACGACGCGCTGCGGATCACGTTCGGCAAGCAGGTGCAGCACGCGAGCGGCAAACTGGCGGATGCGGCGCGTGGGGCAGCCGAGTTCCTTGACCAGACGGTCGACGGCGTTCTCGTTCTCCTCTGCCAGCTGAAGCTGTGCCAGCTCCTCGTCGGTGAGCTGTTCGTCTTTGTTTTCTGCCATAGTTACCTCTTCTTACTATTTCTTAGCGTGCTTGCCAGCACCCTTGCTGTCATCGGTGACCGAGATGAGCTGTCGATCGGCCGCGCCATTGCGACGCGCACGGCGGCGTTCCTCGGCGTCGCCCGCGTCGGCGGCGGCACGGTGAGCCTTGTTGACGTTAAAGACCTCGTCGTGCTTGCGCCACGGACCGACGGACTCGCCAAAACTCATCTTAAGGCCGGCGATAAAGCCGCCGAGCCAGCCGATCGGCGCAAACTGCACCAGCGGGAACAGTGAGAACACCCAGGTCAGCAGGACGACTGCCGCCGCTCCCGCAAAGTTGGCAATCCAGTAGTCGCGCTTGGTGATGACACGCTTTTCGCACGCCCACTGGCCGCACAAAAAGCCAATGTAGATCGCAAAGAGAAAGAGCACCAGCGCAAGCACCACGAACGTCCAGCTCATGGGCGCTACTCCCCGTGATGGTGGCCGCAGCAGCACTCGTGGCCGTCGTCATGGCCGTGGCCGCCGCAGCACTCGTGGTCCTCGCCGTGATGGTGACCGCAACCGCACTCATGGTCGTCGCCGTGCTCGCCGCAACCGCAGCCGTCCTCGTGAGCGCCATGCTCCTCGGGACGATACTGCGACCAGTCCAGACCGGCGGCGATGGCGTCGGCCTCCTCCTTATAGAGGACCGTGATGGCCTGGGTGCCCAGCTTGGCACCACCGATGGCGTCGAGCATGTCGTAGAGCGTAAAGGCCACGTCGGCGCCGGGCAGTGCAAGCTCGCGGTCGTCGGCATAGGCGAGCGCCAAGCGCAGGTCCTTGATGAAGTGCTCGACCATAAAGCCGGGCTTGTAGTCGCCGTCGAGCGCCTTGGGAGCCAGGCTCTCCATGGCGCCGGACTTGCCGGTACCGCCCAGGATCATCTGGCGGGTCTTCTCCAGGTCAAGGCCGCTCAGCTCGGCAAATGCCATGGCGTCTGCCATGCCGACCATGCAGGCGCCCAGCGACACCTGGTTGGCGAGCTTGGCAGCCTGGCCCTTGCCGGCGCCGTCGAAGCAGCAGATGGTTGCCGCAAAGGTGGAAAGGATATCGCGGACCGGCGCGATGTCGTTCTCGGTGGCGCCCACGATAGCCGTAAGCGTGCCGGCGATAGCACCCGACTCGCCGCCGGTGACGGGGCAGTCAAACGCCATGCGACCAGAAACCTGGGCGGCCTCGGCAATGTCACGAGCGAGCTCGGGCGAGCTCGTGGTGAGGTCGATCAGGACCGCGCCGGGCTTGGTGCATGCAAGCAGGCCGTCGCCCGCCAGGTAGAGCTCCTCGACCTCGGAGGGATAGCCCACCATGGTAAAGACGACATCGGCGTTAGTCGCGGCCTCGGCCGGCGTATCGGCCCAGACGGCGCCGCGCTCGATAAGCGCTGCGGCCTTGGACTTGGTGCGGTTGTTGACCGTGACGGGATAGCCGGCGTCCAGGATGTGGCCGGCGATGGGGGCACCCATGATTCCGGTGCCGATGAATGCGACGGAGAGCTTGTTTGCCATGAAACCTTTCCTTTTGGGTTGGGTGTTGTTACCAGGTTAAATACTCGGTGCCAGCGTTTGGGCAGTGAGTTGGGATCGATTACGGCCGCAGCGCCTGCCTACTGGCCGCGCACACGGCGCGCGATGCGGTCGGAAAGCGAGGCTTTCTCGGCGCGATTCTTGCCCCAAAACGCGCAAGCCACCATGCCGGGGCCCACGTGCGAGCCGATGGTGGGGCCTACGGAGCCACGGATAATCGTGACGTCGGCGCAACCTTCCTCCTTGCGGATGGCGGCTTCGAGCCAGTCGCCGTCCTTCTCGGCATCGGCCGTCATGATGGCGATGGGCATGGTGCGGTCGGGCACGTAGTTCTCGCGGAACGACTTGAGGATGGACTTGAGCGCCTTCTTGCGGCCGCGGTTGACGCCGATCAGCGACAGCGAGCCGGCAAGGTCGTAGGAGAGTTCGGGCTTGACATCGAGCTTTGCCGTGAGCTGCGCCGCCGCGGGCGGAATGCGGCCGCCGGCAGCCAGTGCGTCGAAGCTCTCGAGCGTAAAGTAGCCGTGGACGTAGGTCTTTGCCTCGTTTGCCCAATCGACCAGCTGCTTGGCGGTCAGTCCCGCCGAACGCTGGCGCACGGCTTCGAGCGCCAAGAGCGCGCCGGTCGCGCAGGGCAGAGCGTTGTCGACCACGTACAGCTCAAAATCGGGATACTCGGCGCGCACGGCGTCCGCCGCCTGGCACGCGGAGTTGTAGCTCGACGACAGCGCCGAGGTAAAGCACAGGTAGACCGTGGGCGTGCCCTCTTTGGCGCACTCGGTAAAGAACTCGATATAGCGACCGAGCGACACAGCCGAGGTGGACACGCGGGCACCGGCGCGCATGCGATCGTAGAACTCCTTGGGTGTGATGCTCGACCAGATGTCGTCCGTGCGCTCCTCGCCATCGATAATGAAGGGGAAACCCAGGATATCGACATCGAGGTTCGCGGCGACCTCGGGGCTAAAGTCGCAGCAGGTATCGACGACGATGCGGCAACGGTCCGAATGACCGGCGGATGCGGCCTTGTCCATCAAAGCGACTCCTTACGTAAAAAGGCGGCCACCCGCATGGGATGGCCGCCAACCGTTAACTCATGCAAGTTAACGTATTTTACTCGTCAAGTGTTTCGATGCGGGGCTTGATGATGCCATATCCACCATTCTTACGGTGATACACCACATTGATAAGGCCGGTCGTCGCGTTCTCGAACACGTAGAAGTCGTGACCGAGCAGATCGGTCTGCACCAGCGCCTGCTCCTCAGTCATCGGGGTGACGTCGATAACCTTCTCGCGGACGAGCAGGTCGTCCTCCTCCTCGGGCAGCAGCAGGTCGGCCAGATCCTCGACGCGCTCGACCGGCGCAACATCCGCGGCGCTGGCACCGCCCTGGCGGTTGTCCACGACCTTGGTCTTGAACTTGCGCAGCTGGCGGGTGACCTTATCGGCGGAGAGGTCGATGGCGGCGTACATATCTGCACCGTGCTCGGCAACGCGAATCACCGAACCGCGAGCACGAACCGTGACCTCGACGATTGCCGGGTTGGGGTTCGAGGGGTTCTTCTCATAGCGAAGTACAACGTCGACCGTCATGGGCTCGATATCGAAAACCTTGAGCGCCTCGCCGATCTTCTCATCCACATGCGCACGCAGAGCATCGGTTACCGTCGTCTTGCGTCCAGAAACCTTGATATCCATACGTGGCTCCAATCTGCCTCGGGGACTTACTGTACTGGCTATGTACCCATTGCCGTGCATTTAATCACGCGGATTCCTAAAGACCCGAATAACGATTGCTTGATACCGCATACCGAAGTCTCGTACTTTTCCATGGCAAAGTGCGCTATAGGAGGGAGCCGACAGATTTGTATTTGGTCCCGAAAATTGGCTTTGACCTGCTGGTTTTATAGGGATGAAAAAGCCGGGCTCCCCTATTGGGGAAGCCCGGCAGTGCGTGTTGAAACCGTGAAGAGGTGTCCTTTCCAACGTATAGGAGACACCACCCCTAGCAATAACTAGCTATTGAGTTTGTTAATGTCGTCGTCAGTGATGGTGCCTTCCTGGCTGGACGATTTGTCCTCGGAGGATGCGGTCTCATTGTTGGAATCGGAGGACTCGCTGCCGGAGGACGTGGTCTCACTGGACTCAGAGTCGCCCGGTTGCACGTTAGCGCCCGAAACCGTCTTAGTGGTGAGGTCGTAGGGCATCGTGCCATACCAGACGCAGTGGACTGCCTCGAGCGTACCGTCGACCGTGATGCCGTCGAGGGCATCGCTCACGGCACGGCACAGTTCGTCATTGGACGAGAGGCCCGCAACACCGAGCGTCGAGGGCGCCTCGAGCGCACCGACATAGGAGATCTCGCTCATCAGGCGTGCAAGGTAGCCGCCGGCCGTGGAGTCGCAGATCACATAGTCGACCTCGCCGGACTCGAGCGCCTCAAAGCACTCGTTAATGTTGGAGTAGGTCTTTTGGTTGGCGGTGATGCTCTGCTTAGCAAGCGCCTCCTGCGAGGCCGAGGACGCCTGAACGCCCAGGGTGGACGTGTTAAGGGTATCGGTTGAAACGCTTAGCGACCCACCATCGCTAGTTTTACCGAACACGGAAGTGGCATCGTACAGGCAGGTGCCGAGCGAGCTAATGTCCCCGTCCGTGGAGTTAATCTCGCCGATAAAGATATCGGCCTTTTTGTCGCCGAGCGCGGAACCTGCCGAGGACGCATCGACAAAGGCGACCTTAAGGCCCATGCGGCTTGCGAGGGCGCGGGCGGCGTCAACCGCATACCCCGTGAGCTCGCCGTCGGCGTCCTGCATGGCCTGCGGCGCATCGGAAGTATCGAGGGCGACCGTCAGGGTTCCGGGAGTGACCAGGGCATCGTCCGACACCGCCGGCGTGACGGTCTCGTACTCGATCTGGTCGATCGTGGGAGTCGTGAACGTAGACAGCGGGTTGAACGCGCATCCGCTCAGGCCCAAAACGGCGATGACCGCTGCGGTCCCAGCACCTAACCGAGCCGCGTGCATCAAGCTGCCCCTCACCATGTCCACTACCCTGCCTTCTGTGTCGTATACGATCCGTGCGTTGCGCGGAATATCAGGTTGTTCCCACCAGCTGACCTGGTATTTGACCCCACACTTGCGCACCGGGGTGTTTGCTCGGGAGGCCGCAGCCACCTTCACGACTGGCCCGCTCGCCCGCGAGGCGGTATTGCCCCAAAGAAAGTAGAACGGACGGTGCGGCTTACATCTAGGACGCGCCATGATCGCGCCGCGCGCACGCGGTCGCTTACGTGGATCCCTTTGACCGCGTCTGTCTTGGACTAGGACGGGCATTTCGTCCGTCCGCAACCACAGCCTGGTAGGAACGTAGCGCATTATAGCTAAGTTCAAGCTAAAGTTTAAGGTTAGGGACGTTATTCGCATCGCGAGTACAGATTTCGCAGGTCAGGACGGGCCGCACGTGCTCTGATTGAGCCCGTCGCTCCCCTATGGAAAGCCCCAACACACCCGTCTTAGGGCGCCGTGGCCAAAAAATAGCAAATATGAGTACTGTTACCAATTTAGTAGCAGCGTATTACCGCCTCACGAGCCCTTTTTGAGTTCCGCACAGCCTGCTTGGCGCCAAGATATTCCACATTCGTTTATTATCTCTTCGCTGAATCCAGATTATCGGCCCAAGTTTCTTTGTTTTTGCTGTCACTAATCTAGTAACAGTACTCATATTTGCCGTTTTTTGCACAGAGCATATAAACAGACCCCCTATAAAGCCATAGTTTTACGCTGGTTTGAGCCCAAAGCACGCTCGGAGCGTATTCAGCAGAGCATCTTGCCTCTTTCGACGAGCCTCTACGCGATTCTGATATCGCTTACCCATACGCTGGTGGATGCGCCATGCGAGTGCTTCCATCGCTTCCATGTCACAGAGCATTTCGTTGTTGACCGTCGCGACCTCGATTCCCATAGTAATCAAGCCCGTGTTGCGCTTTTCATCATGGATACGTCCCCTCCGAGAAGAATGGCCCAGCTCACCGTTGTATTCCAAGTCAAACCGGGCTGCTTCCTGAAAGGCATCGCAAACCGCATGCGGCATCCCCGAGATCGCCTGTGCACGGTCGTTGAACTCGATCTTGTAGTCGGTCTTAAAGGGACCACAGGCAAATCCGCCATAGGAAAACGGAAGCGAAAACATGGCAAGCATGATGCACTCCATGGGTGAACGCAGGTTTTCCGACAGATAGGGACACAGCCGCCGCAGCTGCTTGGCCGCGCTCCCCTTGCATGCCGCGAGGTAATCTACCAGGCAATCGGGTGTCAGCACGGACTCGACCTCAAAGTAACCGACATCTGGCGGCTGGTCTTTGTCCTTTGCCAATTTGTTCACGACAGGCGAGGTGTAGGGAGGCAGATACTTCCCGCGGTCACTCAGTGAAATCTTAGAGCACAGCTCCTGGGCCAGGGCAAATGCCTGGATACAGCCGACCTCGCGGGCGACGACAACACAAAGGGCCTCGGGAGATAGACTGTACACCCCCGGTTCCACCTCTAGAATCGAGCCGGCGGGCAACCCGGAGCATACGGACCAGCTCACGCCAAGAATGCGGCGGCGCTGCGCTGCAGACCCTACCAGCAAGCACAGATCCTCTTGTACCTCGCTGCTTGCGGCCCCAATCCGCACCAAGTCGGGAAGATAGATGTCCTCGGTCGAGGGCGACGACGTGCGCAGCACACGGCGCTCTTCATCGGGACTGAGGTCCCTCCAGCCGATATAGCCCATCTGCCGGCGCTCGGCGCGCATCATGCGCAGCGCCGAGGCGCCGGTCAGGATTATGGAAGCCGCTAGCTGTTCGCCTGTCGGCTCGTTGCGCCGCTCAATCTTTACTGACACAAAACCACCCCTACCAAACGCGTGCGATAGCGAGGCCACCGACCGCTGCGGCGCCGGCGCGCTTGAGTTCCGCCGAAGCCGCGGCCATCGTCGCGCCCGTGGTGATAACGTCATCGATAAGCAGCAGGCGGCGGCCATGCACATCCTCAACCGTCTCGTACATGCCTCGGGCACGCTCGCGGCGCTCCTCACGACCGAGTTCGCGCTGGTCGCCATGCCCGTACTTGACGAGAGCATCGAGCAGGGGAACACCCGACAGCTCGCAAAATGGGCGCGCAATGGCCTCCATATGATCAAAACCACGCCGCCGAAACGCTGCCGCCGTCGCAGGCACAAACACCACCGCATCCGCACCGGACAGCACACCTCCATAGCGATCGGGCGCTACGACCTGGGCATGCAGGGCGGTGTCGTAGAGCAGCTCCGCCAGATACGGAGCCAGACGTCGCTCGCCCGCATCCTTGTACGCTTTAATGATGCGCGGCAGCGGATGCGCATAGACGGCGCACGCCAGGCAGCGGTCGAGCGCCTCCGCCATTGCCGAGGACGTGCCCTCGACCGAACACTCAGTGCACAGCAAATCCCCAAACGGGGCGCCGCATCGGGTGCAGCTATGACGTGGGTCGATGAGCGTGAGCGCGGTCAGGCAGTCTTGGCAAATAAGCGCACCGGCGCGCTCGCAGCCGGCACATCGTGTTGGCGACAATGCCTCGAGCGCCTCGCGTGCCACCCACTCGGCAAACGGTAGCAATTCGTCCGCAAACGGTAGGGCGCCGGCGCCCTGCAGACGGCTCAATATGTTCAGATGGCTCTTCAAGACACAACCCTCCCTACATTCGGTCGCAGGGAGGGTTGTTGATTCGGCGCTATGATACCCCGATGCGCTCGGGGCAAGGCGGGCTAAATCCGCTCGCGGGCGTTATTCGCCGGCGGGCGGTTGTGGTGCGGACGAAGACGGGGTCGAGCCCTCGCCACCATCCTGGCGCGGCTTGCGGGAACGGCGACGGCGACGGCGCTTTTGACCCTGGTCGGCCGAGCCCTCGCCACCGCGATCCTCGCGCGGCTCGCGCTCGTCGCGAGCGGCGCCACGCGAAGCCTTGGCAGCC
>UQXC01000016.1 GCA_900544995.1 uncultured Collinsella sp.
CCCTAATCTAGCAACGGTTTCCAAGTCTACTAGATTGGGGGGACGGGAGCCAAGCTGCAATACCCCCAAGACACCCGTCTATAGGTCGTGACGTTGTCTATAAACAGGCTCACCGCCCGCGGAATAAAATTCGGCGCAAATCGTTTGAGCAGGCGACGCGCGGAAGGAGCGTGTAGGGCGGTAATATACTGACCGTCAGCCGCGGCATCCTCGCGGAAACCCATTTGTTGCCGGAACTATAGTCCCCGGCGCGGGCTCACCTTATCTCCCCGGCACGGGCTCGATATCCTCTCGGATATCTAATCGTCTTGGACTTTTACCCACCCAAGCACAGTACGGCTTTTACGTGCCGCCACGCAGAGCCTAGCCTGGAACTATTGTCTAAAACATAGGCCTTCAAAGCAACTTAGGTTCAAGTACGGACATGCAAATACGGGCACTGGATACAGGTCTTGACTGTCAATGGTTATCAATCGCATGTGTTTCTGGCAAATTACGCCCGTCTTATGCGTGCGATACAATCAGTCTCACCGAACACCAAACCAGCAACCCGAAGGGACCAACGTGTTAACAATTCACTATGGTGATATGGAAAACGTTATCTACAATACGTCGGTTTACTTCGATAACGTCTATTCGCCCCAGTGGTTTCAAGACGCCTTTGCTCAAAGGATTATTAAATCAATCGATAAAGGCAATGTCGTTGGACCCTGCGCAATAGACACCAAGATCCTAGGCATTATCCCTCCTGAAAGGCTGTCGGGAGGCACTAAGACGCTGTTGCTCATGTACTTCATGCCTCAGAACGTATACAACGCCACAACCTGCAGCGACAATTGCGCTTACTGGATTCTGAGAATTGCCACGCAAAAGGACTTAACCATCAACCTCTACCATCTGATGGATTTTGGAAACGGCAAGTTCACGGCTACCGTTGCAAACACGGGCGATGTCGTTCACACGATGTTCGACCTTGTCCCTATAGCCGCAAAATGCCTAAGGGAAACTCCTGACATGCACTTTCGTTAGGCTCTGTTAGACCAAGATTGACATACATATGTCATCACGGCGCCATATCGTTAGCCTCGTAGACCGCGGGGCAGCATGAACGCCGAGGACCTGGTAATCACCTTCAAGAGGGACATCGCGAGCCTCAGCAGGACCGAACGCCGCCGGCTCCGCCTACGAGGCCGAGCGCTCCCCGCGCTGCGGGTCCGCCGCGGTCGTGAAGAAGGGCAAATCAAAGAACGGCGAGCAGCGTTACCTCTGCCAGGATTGCGGCAGGACCTTCGGCATGGGCAGCGGGCACATCCTGGGGACGAGCAGGCTCCCGAAGGAGACCTGGATGGCCAATGCCGAGTGCTTCGTTCTCATGCTGCCCCTGCGCGAATGCGCGGGGCGCTGCCATGTCTGCCTCAAGACCGCCTACACCATGCGCCACAGGCTCATCGAGTGTCTCTCGGCCTACTCGCCCTCGTTCAAGACCGGGCGGGGCTGCGGCTGCGAGCTCGACGAGACCTACTTCCCCGAGTCGTTCAAGGGCAACCACACGAAGGGATCATTTACGATGCCACGTCACTCCCGACATCGTGGCAAGCAGGTGCACAGGCGCGGACTGTCGCGCGAGCAGATCTGCGTCATGACCGGCGTGAACGACTCGAACGAGACGTTCCTCGAGGTCACGGGGCGGGGCGCCCTTTCGAGGGGGCGCGCCATGGACGCGCTGAGGGGCCGCATCGCGGTCGGCTCGGTCGTCGCGACCGACAGGGCGGCCGCCTACGTCGGCGTCCTCGCCGAGCTCGAGGTCGCCGCGCACGCGGCCTACGACCCCAAGGACCGCTCCGAGGGAACCATCAACCGGATCAACGCCGTCCACTCGCTCCTCGGCGCCTTCATGGAGCCGTTCAAGGGCGTGTCGACTAAGCACCTCGATGCCTACCTCGCCTGGTTCAGGTGGTGCCGAACCTTCATGGCGACCGATTCCGGCGCCGCCGAGCGCACGGTCGCGCGGCAGCTCGCGCACGGCGCCTGCAGGAGCCGCGTCCGCGACATGTTCAACGTGGAGCCGCCCTACATGGACTACTGGGCCGCGCCCGCCGCATAGAGGCGGTAGAATGGTCGCACCGAGATACACGAGGAGGGGCTCAGCCATGCCGTCGAGCATACCGGCCACGACGATCCGGATCGACCCGGAGGTCAAGAGGGAGGCCACGGCCATCCTGGACGAGCTCGGCCTGTCCATGTCCACCGCCGTCAACGCGTTCCTCAGGGCGCCCGTCCGGGAGGGCGGGATGCCGTTCGAGATGAGGGTCAAGGCGCCGGCGCCCGACGGGAAGACGGCGAGATAGCCGGCAAATCGACTTGGGGCGATGGGGCCCTCACGATTGACCCGACAGATCTTGAGCACATCGGCCCCTTGCCGGATTCAAACCCGGCAAGGGGGCAATTTTCTTGCAATTTCAAAAAGATGATTGGGGCAGAATGTCAATCATGGTCTAACAGAGCCAAATCAATCCAACAGTTTAGATAACGGTTAATGATTCGGGAACAGGGCGTTCGGCCGGATGGGACAAATAGATCTGGAAAGAACGAACCCCTTCGGGGCACACAAGTAGAGACAAACAATGGAGTCGCTTCGAGAAGCGATGCTTTCGAAGCGACCCCATTGTTTGCACAATTGAATTAGGCGCTGAGACCAAGTTGAGTCAATCTTAGACTAACAGAGAGAAGCGCCGCCCAAGTCATGTACTATCCGCTCCAACTCGACAATGTAGGACTCAACCGAATCATCCGATGGCGAGACTTCTGCTCGAATAATGTGGTCCCATTTATACAGGAAATTCTCAACCTGTCGATCTGAGTCATTCTTCCACAGTGGAGCAAGTGCAATCAACGCCGCATCAAAAGGATTGAAGGAAAAATTATCAGCATCAATATAGCCACCCATACCGGCCCTGTCGCAGTCATATACACTTCTAACATATTCTCTCCAATTCAATAGCCTGATTATGATTCATAAAATCACCTCCCTTTCTACTCTTGATACCCCAAAATAGAGAGGAAAAGAGTTTCGATAACATTTATCCGGTTGAAAATCATACACAATCGCTAAACATCGGTTGATTTCCGATCTCAGCCGATCACATTAAACCGATAGGCCGTTCCGGCAGTTATCCGAACGCCCCCGCGGACCCCGTGGACCCCGGGGGCGGCGTTTTTCCAGTTGGAGGAACGGTGGAGATGTGTTTCGATGGGTTCGGTGGCCATGCTTCGCCCCCCGCCTGACACCGCTTCCCAGACCCAGTCGGACGTTCGGTCCGCCTATTCCGTTTTACCTTAAGGATAGGCCAGCGGGGTATCGCCCATCTCGGCGCGCGCAGGCTCTATGAGCCCCGGCGTCAGGTCGAGCATGTCGACGGGTGTTAATGATCACTAAAAGAGGTCCGCGTGATCGCCGGCAATCGAGCACCGTGAGCACTGAAACTGAGCAGTTTGAGCAGAAGGGCCGTACCCCGGGAACCGAGAGCGCGGCCCTCGCCATACGGTTTCCCCGGGCGGGCACTTTGGCGAGGCCGCCCGGGAAGGATGGGGAGATGACCGTGCCCCTGGACACAGTGAATGATATACGGTCGACGGAGGCAGCCGGACGCCCGGGGTTCAAGATAGCCCGGGCACTTCACCTGAGCCGCAACACCGTGGCGAAGTACGTCGACATAGAGGACATGTCACCCGCCGCGACGATACCCCAAAGGAGGGCCAGGCCGACGCTCGAGTAAATCTGAATCTAGCCCATCCCCTCATCTATCGCCACGAGGAACTTAACCACTTCCCTAGTATGCACGCGAACTCCCGTCCGAACAATCGAATGACCCACCATAGTATCCGCGGCCCCCAAACAAGCAGCGAACTAGAACCGGACAGGAGAAAACAGTTCACACAATTTAAGAAAGAAGCTTGACAGCATTAGAATGCAAAACGGCCGAACCGCAGTTCTTCCAATTGGATAGAAAAAGATATTGTAGAAAAACCTAGTAAACGATCTGACTTTCCTGGTGCTTTCCTACGCCCCCCCCTGGACTAGACCCCCTTACCTTTGTCACCTGTGGGACGACCTCCACCGAGCAGGCATCGAGCTCCCTGCCGGGGTCTTCGAACTCCGCATCACTAACACCGATGTCTTGTCGAACAGCCCGGCATGGGCGCAGAGGAGCGTATCGTCTCTCATGAAGAACTTATCCCGCCCGCTCAAAGCGCTGTTGCTCGCGAGGACTATCGCGTCCGGCGTCGCGGCGGATGACCACATTCCTCATGTTGTCGGCGAGCACGGTCACAGGCACATCCGGCGCTGAAAATGTGTGCAGTGTACCGATAAGGAGGTTCTCCTGGCACGCGTTAGTCAGGTGTTTGACTACAAGAAGGCAAGAGATGATCCTTTGGTTTAGGTATTCGCGGATGCAATCCGGTTGAATCTGGGCAGGAACAAACGACAGACAACCGCAATAACCAGCAAAAACGCAACTAAGCTAAGTCATCATTCGCTTGCGGATCCAAATGGCCTACGCGCGGATTGTATGCCACTTTTAAGAGATGGATAATTCCAACGGTATGCAAAAAAGCTATCGTAAGCAACCTTTTGCGATTCCCACCACTCATCGTACTCATCCCATTCCGTTTGCCCTATAAGTTCGGATAGCTTGCCGTAGGCATCGTGGAGAAAATACTTTGAGAATCTTCTGCCTGTCTTATGATGAAATACCGCAGGATGTGTAATAACTTGCTCGTAAGAATACCGCTCTGTATTCTCTCTCGATTCTATGGGATTAAAATAATCAACGAACTGAGGAACATCTCTGCAGTCGTCAAGAATATGCAGCAAATCGCCATGGCAAATCTTGTTTCGAATATGCTCGCAGTAAGCTTCCCACCATTTCTTTGTATTGCCCGACAAAAGCCCTTTACTTTTCGCAGAGTTGATGACTGGCCTCAAGGTTTGGTTCTCGAACATCTCACCGTGGTCTTTTCGTATTGATGGCACTTCATCAAGGTTCGAAACAACCATTCTTAAGGTAAATTCAAGAAGAACAGAGGTAGTAATAATTGCAGCTTGGTAGTTTCCGCACAAATGAGAGCTGCACGCCTCAAGCCATAGGTTATTGAGGGAAGGCTCGACCCAAGGGAGGGCTGGCGGCAAATCTGTACCGTTACTATCAACGCTTTGTGCGAACATGCCCGCCGCATTGTCTTTTTCAATGTGCCAAATCTCTATCATGGGCAAGCCTCCACATGTGGGGGAAGAATAAGGGCTCGACGGCAGAAACGCGGAACCACTAAGCATCAGTTTCAAAGATAATATACTGCGCTGCTGATAGAGTAGGCAATTCTCGTTCTCGCGATTAAGCCAATGGACCGCAGCATGCTCCTCGGTAATAGCCGTCGCTTTCGCGAATCATAAGCCAATTGACCAGTCTGGGCCTATTTACTCAAAACAGACCAGACGCATTCAACCATGCACCGCTTGCGTTGGAGTAGCAATCGAAACCACTTAGTATTAGCTACTCGTTATCAAACATGGCAAACATAATCTAGATCCAGCACCATGGGCCACCGATATTGAGACGTCCTGATGTCATCATAAACGTGAAAGCCTAGCCCTTACAAAGGCAGCAAACGCAAAGTGAAACGATGACCCCCACCGTGATACAATCCCATCAAATTAAACTGTTGACAGAAAGGCTCTACCGTGCCGCCCAAATCCATCAACTCCCTTATGAAGCATCTCCGGAATCAAGGGATTTCAATCGGTGGTTCAGGGCAAAAACGAAAGCTCAAGAACATCGGCTACTACCATGGATACAAAGGGTTTCGGTTCGTGGGAGATTCGTCGAATAGGCTCCCCATCAGCGATTTCAACCAAATTATATCTCTCCACGCCATGGATATGCAGATCAAGACCCTGCTCTATCCACATATCATGACAATTGAAACCGCCCTGAAGAACTACACGCTAGAAGCAGTGCTTAGCTATGCCAAAAGCGAAGACTTCGATGATATCTACAGAAGCTGTCTGACGGCATACAGAGGATATAATCCCGGTACGGGTGGCTACAAGAAGTCTTGGGCGAAAAGGCTCAGACTGCGGCAAAACGTTGACGGGCTAATTTCCCGTGAGCAGGACAAAAAGCCATTTTTCAAACACTTTCGCGATCGAGGGAGAACGATCCCGATCTGGGCTATCTTCGAGTCCATGACCCTGGGAGAGTTCGGCAATTTCTACGCCTGCCTCGATCGCCCCATTAAAGGTGCCATCGTCACCGACATGGGGATGCCTTCCCAATATGATTCAGAGTCCCTCCTTCTCTCCATCATCTTTGCGCTCAAGGACCTGAGGAACGCCATCGCTCACAACGCCATCGTCTCGGATGTTCGATTCAAAACAGGCGACATCTCGAAGAACGTCGGGAAGCTCTTGAAAAGTGAGACGAACATCGGCTTAATCAACTTCTCCGATATCACCGACTACGTTATTCTCGTCGTCTATCTTCTTGGACTTCTGAAGCTGCCCAAGACTGATAGGAAGCGGCTTGTTTCCGATTACGAGGGTATTCTGCTTCGCTACAAGAAGGAGCTTCCTCTTGGAATCTACGGCAGCTTTGTGCGCACCGAAACCCAGAAAAAGCTCAAACTTCTGAAGATATATGTCACGAAATCGTAGAGGACAAAATGTTGTGGTAGACTTTGTTAACAACAGCGGTGGTAGCCTTCGGGCGACACCTGGGAGGGCCCGACAAGTTCGGGCCCTTCTTTTTTCCAGGCACCCAGAGCGCCGCCATGGAAAGCGAAGCATAAGGCGCTACGTCCTTCTGAGTGACATTCCCATCGGTTTTCGATTAGCTCATCCTCCCAAATCCTTATCATTAATCACTAACTCAGACAGCAACCAGCAGCACACCCGTCCCGCAAGCGCAGAAGATAATACAACTCACTCGTCAACGTCATTTTTAGGGAGCTCACGACGGTTGCCTCGACAGTCGTGGATCTGGATGGAAGCCTCGACCTAGAACCGCTCGAGAATCTCCTCGGCATTTTCTCGCAGATAAATATCTAAATCCGGCACGGCAAACTGCACGTAGCCCCTCTGCGGCGCCTGAATTACCTCTCTTTGTAGCAACTTGGCTCTAATAGAGCTAATCTCATTGGTCTTTTTACCCATGCGCTTAGCAATCTCGGACGATTTAGACTGCTGCTTATCCTCGCACATGGCTAAAAGGTATTTGATATCGTTTGGCCCAAGTCCAGAAATCGCAGGCTCGTGAACAACATCGTGAAAACGAGCCTCTGCCAGCGCAATGCCCTCGGTGACATCCCGCTCGCTCACAATGGCACTTTTGGTACGATGCAAGTTAGCACGTTACCAAACGGAATAACCGACCAGTTGCACCAGATAGGCATAGCACTTAGTGGCCTTAGCGGCCCTCGACAGCAGATCGTCCTCTATGGTCAAGCCAGTCGCGACAAAGCTGTCGCCCATAGAAAGCGCCACCTCCCTTGATTGGCAACTTCAGCCGCGGCGCTCACTTGCTTGCCTTTCAAGGGAATCGATTATCAGTCAATCGTAGCTTTATATTTATATCGTAACTAATATCGGATTTTATCGGTTTGTACATGGCTATATAAACTTATCGCGGAAATATCGCGCTTTCGTAACCTATCCTTGATCCTTGGCCATCAATCACATACGTTACAGGCCAATAACGCCCATCTCATGCGCTGCGATATAATCAAACTCATCAAATGCAAGGCCAACAATCCGAAGGGACCAACGTGCTAACGATTCACTATGGCGACATGGATAACGTTATCTACAATACGTCGGTTTACTTCGATAACGTCTATTCGCCCGAATGGTTTCAAGATGCCTTTGCTCAGAGAATTATTAAATCCATTGATAAGGGCGGCGTGGTTGGACCCGGCGCAATAAACACCAAGATCCTAGGCATCATCCCACCGGAAAGGCTATCGGGTGGAACTAAGACGCTGCTGCAGATGGTAGAGGTTGATTGTCAGATCATGCTGTGCGGCGATTCTTAGAATCCAGTAAGCGCAATTGTCGCTACAGGTTGTAGCGTTGTATATGTTCTGAGGCATGAAGTACATCTGATGGATTTTGGAAACGGCAAGTTCACGGCAACCGTTGCAAACACGGGCGATGTCGTTCACACTATGTTCGACCTTGTCCCTATAGCCGCAAAATGCCTAAGGGAGAACTCCTGACGCACGTTTTCGGTATGACAAGAGCCGCTTGAACAAGGAGTACTTAAACCCCGCCGTTCTCACGGCTCTTGAGGAGACTTTGCCTGATCTTGGGATTGCTTCGCGCTAAAGCGAGAAGTACTCGCTCTCGGCAGATAGGTTCGGCCCCGGCCACGGATCGCCCGTCAAGAAAAACTCCGGCCAGCGCTGCATGAACAGTGCCTGCTCGCGTTTCCAGCGGCGCAGTTTTTCCTCGTTGGCCTCTTCCCTGCCGCGCGAGGTGAACTCGCAGTGACACAGCTCGGCATAGGGCGTAAAGATGGTGTAGGTAGTCGCCCTAACAATGTTTCAATACTCCTCCTATATTAAGGTTCCGCAAAGGCCGCCCGATGAACGACATCTAAATTGCGAGGGTCAAAAATAAGGGTATCGCTTGCAGCAAATAGCATTGGCATATAGGAGCTTTGAGCCAGTAAAGATCGACCAAGCAAACGGCAAGTACAAGGAACACATGAACGGTGGTAACCGGCGGCAAAAACACTAGTTTTAGTACATCATCAATGTCGATCTACGCAGTTCCGCAAGTACCGTTGGGGATAGAATAAATGCAGTAGCCGAAAACGTAATATCTTCCGATTGGCGCGGCATAAAAATAGAGGGCGTCCCATAAAGAGAAGCCCCCTTGCAAAACGGCCGAACCGCTTTTCGAAGTGGGAAATATTTTGCACCAGATGCCTAGGAATCGCAAGAAGGCATATCTTCAGCGTCACACAAATACCATGCGCCGATCACTTTCGACAAAAACGAGAAGGAGGAAGTTATGACCTCCGCACCTTTATAGTAGTTGATGTTGCGATTTGCCCTAGAAATAAACTTGGAAAGCGATTGTGCTTTGTACTTAATAACGCCTTTAGACGACACCTCTTTGTGCAGATATAGCGTTGTGACAATCTGGCGTATTCGCTCATTGCTCATCCTTGCCTTACGCTGATAAGAGCCAACCCCATCTATTTTGCTCAATGCCTTCATAACACCGTTATTTGCCCTTCGGGCATTCTCACCCGAAGCAAGACCATTAAGAATGCAACTATTGTGAGCACACGCGTTGCGGAGATCTTTTGCCGCGCGAAGCAAATAAAACCTATCGCGAAGCTCATCATCGTCAAACCGTTTGGCGCAAAACAAAATGAATGAATTAAAGGCGCCAAAGGTAATAACTTCCAGAAAGGCCCAGACAGGCATATTAAAACCACTGTATTTTGCAAGAATGCCTGCAGAATAGGCACTCGACTCACAACGTGAAATCTCTTTTTTAACCCAGTTGGTCACATTCCCCTTGCTATCAAATGTATCCTGCTCGCTCAAATAGTCTTGAACGATTTCGTAACCGTCCTCGGCATGCTGCTCTATCCTGTCCAGCAAGTCAACTTTGCAGAAGTGCTCGATATCAAGAGTGAGTGAAATCATCTCGTTTCGAAGCAACATATCGATAATCGAAAGGTCAACAAGCATCTTGAAATCTAAGTTGACATATTCACCCTTGCGTTTTCCATCAGAAACCTTTGGAAATCCGGTGCGGTACGAGCGCAAGCGAAAGTAATTGTTGTTCTTCGTCAGATACTCGACTGCCTCTGCCTCGCTCATATAGCGGAAACGGACACCCTTGCTCTTAAGATGGGAGACTTGTTCCCAAGGAGTAAGCCAAGGCTTTTGATCGCACATATCTTGTTGACGAATAGGACTATTCATTGCGCTCTCCAGCGTATTTGATGAAATAACAGATTGATTTTATCCTAACTTTAAATACCTATTAAACAGCCGGACGCTCATGCAAATACATCATGGCGCGCCGCCGTCCATCTTGCCTTGAGCTCGTTACAACATTTGCATTAGCTTCCACAGAATTAGGAGGAGTATCCTCTCGCTATCTCATTTTGAGCTGAGTAACATCGTAAATTGACCCGACCTGAGCCACTGTCCAGCACACGGTGCAGAAACCCTCCCCCAAGAAAGAAGTTTTTATCGCACTTACACCCACCAAGGCTCCTCTTCATACTTTTCCGCATAGGGAGAACGACACCTACTAGCAAACTCATAAACCAATAGATAGAGTTCATATGCGTCGCGATCTATCCACGCCATTTTCTAAAGCGAGAAATACTCGCTCTCAGCGGATAAGTTCGGCCCCAACCATGGATCGCCCGTCAAGAAGAACTCAGGCCAGCGCTGCATAAACAGCGCTTGCTCGCGCTTCCAGCGGCGCAGCTTTTCCTCGTTGGCCTCTTCCCTGCCGCGCGAGGTGAACTCGTAGTGATACAGCTCGGCATAGGGCGTATAGATGGTGCGGTAGCCCGCCTCCCATACGCGCAGGCAAAAGTCTGCGTCGTTAAAGCCAACGGCGAATTCCTCGTTGTAGCCGCCGACGCGCTCAAATACGTCGCGTCGCACCATCTGGCAGGCACCCGTTACGGCGCTAAAGTTGCCCGGGCGCACAGCGCGGGCAAGATAGCCCTCGCGCTTTGCCGAGAAGTCCTGGTTGGCATGGGCAAGTGCGCCACGCACGCCAACCATAATGCCGGCATGCTGCACCAGATGATCGGCAAAGTAGAGTTTGGCGCCCACCGCGCCCGCATCGGGACGCTGCAGATAGCCCATCATCTCTTCGATAAAGTCGAGGCTTATGACCTCGGTATCGTTGTTGAGCAGCAGCAGATAGTCGCCCTTGGCATGCTCCACGCCAAAGTTAATGATCTGGGAGTAATTGAACTCACCCGGCCAGTACACAACGCGCGCGATACCCTTACCTTCGGATGCCGCAGCCACGCGCTCTGGCAGGGTTTCGTAATACGCAAACGTCTCCGGGGCTTCGCTGTTGTTCTCCACCAAGACGATCTCGAAGTTGGCATACGTTGCCTTCTGAGCGATCGACATCACGCAGGCGTCGAGCGTCTCAACGTGGTCCTTGGTGGGAATCACAATGCTCACCAGCGGCGTAGGCTCCGGCAGTGCATAACGCATGCGATAGACAAACGGCGTCTCGGTCTCCTCGACCGTTCCGCAGATGCCCAGCGCGTTAAAGTGGCGCTGAAGCGCAAGGCGCCCGGCTTCAATAGCATACGGCTTGCTATCGGCAGAGCCATCGGCGGTCGATCCCGGATGCACGCGCCAGTGATACAGCACATGCGCAACGTGCTCAAAGCGCGCGCCCGCCGCAAGGCAGCGGAGCGTCAGGTCGTAGTCCTGGGCACCCGCAACATCTTCCGGAGACATGCCAATACGATCGATAAGCGTCTTCTCTACCATCAGGAAATGCGTCACGCAGTTATGGCTATAGAGCAGGTCGACGTTGAGCCGCGTCTTAAAGACCGGCTGGCCCCACTCCCCCGTTTTCTGGAACATATCCTCGTCGCAGAATAAGACCTGGGGGCGCTCGCCCTCGGCCGCCTTATTCAGCGCGGCGACATAGTGGAACAACGCATCCGGCTCCAAGATGTCGTCATGGTCCAAGAACGCGATGTAGTCTCCAGTCGCCTGCTCGATGCCTGCGTTGGTGTTGACCACAATGCCGCCGTTGCCGGGCAGCCCGATGCGACGAACGCGCTCGTCGTGAGCACCTGCCGCAAGGTCGGCAACCGCGTCCCATTCGGGCGAGGCATCCATAAGGAGCAGTTCCCAGTTGTCATAGCTCTGGGCTAGCACCGAGTCCAGCAGCTCGCGCAGGTAGACCCGATCAGTCTTGTAGCACGGCACCACAATGCTCACGAGCGGTCTATAGGCAAAGGCCACCGAAGTGACAAACTGGCACGCCAAATCGCCCGGCTTTGCGCGATGCTGCTCAAACCAACGTCGATAAGCTGCGTCGTCTGCACGCGCGTCCTTCATACGGTTCCAGCTGTCGTCGACCATGCCGTTGTACAGGCGACCATCCATGGCGCAAAACCCGCTCTGGATCTGCTCTGTGGAATCGCTCACAATCGCGACAAAATCTCGTATATCCTGAGGCATCTCAACGCTCAGAAACGTTTTATTGACGCGGCATCCGTCCTGCTGCGGCACATCGACCTGCGACTCAAACACATGCACGGTGACATCGATGGCATTCATATGCGTATCGAAGATCTGGAACTCGGGTGCGCACTGGGGGTCTCCCGCCCAGGTAACCTCATAGCGCCACACCGCGCCGGCGTCTGCCGGCAAATAGCGAATGGCATCGATCTCGTAGCGACCGCAGCATTCGCCACGCTGCGCATCGCGGATAAGCGCGCACAGCGCAGGCTTTGCTTTGTAGTTAATCTTGGATTCCAGCTTGGCCACGCGGCTATCGAGACAAATGGAGCCCAGCCTTTGGCCATCGGATGCAAAAACAACATCCATCGACGAGCCATCCAAAAACGGAAGCACCAAGACGGCAAGCTCGCGCTCGTAATCGGCAACGGAAGGGCAAAGCGCCAGCACACGGCCATGGTCAACCGGGAGTACCAGCGACGACACACAAGAACCGCTCGTCGTCGCGCGGACAAAGGCCTGAGAACCTTCTTGCTCAATAAGCGCGGCGACATCCTGGCCGGCAAAACGAAGCAGCACAAACAGACGGCCCTGACTGCGGCAAAGTGCCAAACGCTTGATACTCATCTACACTTCTCGCTTTCCCAGGGCGTTCGCTGCCATGCGTTTGCAGGCACCCAGGCGCCCAAACCTCAAGACGTCGTAATCGAACATGAGCTTTTTGCACTCACGGGCATTGGGGGCCTTGCTGGTAAGCGCCGCACGCACCATAGCAGCAACAGAAGGAGCGCATTGTGCGAGCGCAGCATCGCTGCCCGCGGCAGAACCGGCAAGCGCCGTGGCAACGGCAGCAAACACCTTGCCGCAGTCCGAACCCAGCAACCTGAGCGCATCGTACAGCACCAGATCGCATAGGAAGTACGCCAGGTCATCGGCATACTGGACATCGAGACCGTCGCGCTGCCAGTCAGCCAGCACCGCGGAGTAAATCTTCACATGCTCTAGCAGGCGCGTCTCGTCGTCATAGCGCATGGTGTCCATGAGCGAGCCCTTGCGCGCCACGCGGTAGTCATACAGCTTGTTCGAGATAAGCGCGGTCTTGTGCGAACGACCGTACACGGCAAAATCGAAGACCTGGTCCTCGCCATACTTAACGGTTTCGTCGAACACGATCCCGTTGCCCAGCAAAAACTCACGCTTGCAGGCGGTGCGCCATGCAAAGGGGCGAGACGCCTCCTTAAACAGCAGGTCAGAGCTATAGCCTTCAAACGACACATCGCGCGGGCTCAACACATAATTAAGCCACGGATACCCCGCCTCCAGCGGATACGGGTTCGCACCAAAGGTCAACACGTCGCAATCCTCGCGCTCAAAGGCATCGACGATCACGCGGCATGCATCGGGCGTAAAGCGGTCGTCGGAATCCAAAAACGCGACGACAGGCGCCGTGGACGCAGCGATGCCCGCATTACGTGCACTCGACAGGCCACCGTTCTCCTTATCGACCAGCGTAAAGCGCGCATCCTTTTCGCAATAAGCGGCCGCAATATCGCGCGAACCGTCCGGCGAGCCATCGTTGACCAGCACGCCTTCCCAATCGGTCATGTTCTGCGCAAGCAGGGAGTCCAGGCACCAGGCCAGGCACTCCTCCACTTTATAGATGGGAACGACAACGGAAATCTTGGGGGTAGCCATAGTCACTCGCTCCTACTGTGCGGCCGGCACGTCATCAGGGTGCGGGTTGTCGCCGTAGGCGCGCTGATACGTCAGCACGCGCCAGACCAGCGGCAGGCCGCCAATCTTAAAGTAATGCTTAAACGTATTGATCTTGCCCGGCTTCTTAAAGTCAAAGCGCGAATCGATATAGGCACGAGGCGACTTGACCATCAGGCGCAAGTCGGTCTCGCCACGCGGATCAAACAGCGACAGGTCAAAGCGACCGGCATCCCAATCGGCCTTGAGCTCGGACGAGGCTTTCTTCCAAAACTGCTCACGCAGCTCATCGACCAGACGCTCATCATTCCAACGGTACGTATCGACCTTCATGCGCATTAAAATGCCCTGGAGCTGAGCCTTGAGCTCGAGGCGCTCGTCCAAAAAACGTTGCATCTCGGCATATTCATCGCACACGCAAAACACCTTGTTGGGCGAATTAATGGAGCTCTTCTCGTTATCCTGGCGATAGCACAAAATGGGGTCCGCGATAAACGCTGCACGCTCGGCGCATGCCCAAACCTTAAAGTTAAAACCCGCATCCTGATACGAGGCGCCCGGCGTGGGAAGGAACCGAATCTGATTGTCGTTGAGGAACTCGCGCCGATAGATAGCCGACCAAATGGAAGGTTTGCGGTAGAAGATGCCCGGGCGATCGACGGGGCGATACGCGGCGCCCGTCATATACTCGTCGATGATCCCAAACAGCTCACGGCGCTCGCTGGGCGTGGACCAGTACAGATAGAAGTCGCCCTTCACCACATCGGCGTGCTCGGCGTCTGCCTTGGCAACCAGCTTTTGGAGCGAATCCTCAAACATAAAGTCGTCGGACTCAAGAATGCCCACGTACTCACCGCGCGCCATCTCCAGACCGCGGTTCATCGAGTCGCCGTAGCCGCTGTTGGCTTTGTCGATCATCTTGACGCGCGCATCGCGCTCCATGTACTCGCGGATGATATCCGCCGAGCTATCGGTAGAGCCATCGTTGATGCAGATGATCTCGATGGCCTTTAGTGTCTGCGCCACGGCGGAATCGAGGCACTCGCGCAAGTAGCGCTCAACATTGCAAATGGGGACAAGCAGCGAAACTTTAGGGGTATCAGAGTTCTGCAAGAGAACCTCCTGTTGAATAGCGTGTAACAGGGTTATTTTAGCAGCCGAGTTACGGCGGGCGACAGCGCTTGGAATTAGATAAAGCGCTCCAGGCAGGCTTTGAGACCGCGAGTCGAAAGATAGAACAGCGTGGCGTCTGCCATCGAAACGCCCGAGGTCGCCGCAACGAGCTTGTGGGCAACACGGCGAACGGCGCCCTTAGCAGGCATATCCGCCCACTCCGTTCCCAAAAACGTCGTGAGGTCCATGTTGACGCGAGCCGCCACGCGATGGAAGTCATCGGAATCCAAGCGCGCCAAATCAAACACGATAAGGTCCAAGAACCAGGTGATCAGCTCGCCGGGACACAGGTCCAAAAGACCGTAGGCCGCCCAGTCCTCCAAGACCTCCTCGAGCATCCTCATGTGGGCGTCAAGCTTTTTGGCGCGAGCCTCGTCACTGTTGAACTCGTGCGTCGCGGATTCGCTCTCCATCACGTAGTGGTAGAACTTGTCTGGCATGACGATGGTCTTGCGGGCAAGCGCATAAGCCGCAAATTGGAAGACGACGTCCTCGCCCAAAGCCAAACCGGGGGCGAAGCGAATGCCTTCGCGATTGAGCAGCTCGCGCGAAAAAGCCGCACGGCAGGCATAGGGCTGCGCATACGAATGGAACAGCAGTTGGGGATCACGGGCGCCAAAGATACCAGCTTTGGGACTCATGAGTTGCTGGACGCGTTTGGGGGCAGCATCGGCAGGTTCACAGACGCCGCCAAAAACGGCGGCCTCGGCATCTGCAGACTCCATGGCATGCAGCACGCGCTCGACCGTCTGCGCATCGATGTAATCGTCGGCGTCCACAAAAAAGACGGTCCCGCCCACGGCGGCATCGATGCCGGCATTTCGAGCACACGAGACGCCCGCGTTTTCCTGGTCAATCACCAGTACGCGATCGTCGGCCTGCGCAATCTGGCGCAACGCGTTCAACGAATCATCAGTCGAACCGTCGTTGACGCAGACAACCTGAATCGAACGCTCAGACTGGGCCAACAGCGAATCGAGGCATCGCTGAATGGAGCGCGCAGAGTTGTATACGGGGACGACAATGGTAGCTTTAGGACACGAGGCCTCTCCCATGCCGACCTACCCCCTCAGCGATTCGATGAGGAAAGCGGCGACCACGCCTGGGCCTCCAACCGAGGCGTAATACTTAGCACGCCCCAAGGCACCATCCGTCGCAAAGCTCGGATGCTCGTCAACCCAGCCCTCAGGATCTTTGAGGATAGCAGCGAGATTTGCGCGCTTCCACGGCTTGAGGTCGTCGAGCGAAAACTCCCCCGCGTCCAAGGCCGCTTGGAACTCCTTGGCCATCTGCACCAGGAACTCCTTATAGAACTTAGGCGCCAGGCGCACGTAGTTCCACATATACGAATCGTACTTAATGAGCTGATTGAACTTGAGCATGCGCGCGACATCGCCGCTTGCGTGGTCGCAGGCATAATCCTCTCGAATCCAACGCTCAATCTCGGCATACTCGGTATTGACGCAAAAGACCTTAGCCGAAGAATTGACCGAGGAATTCTCGTTGTCCTGGCGATAAGACAACACGGCATCATGAAGGTAAACAGCCTTATCGGCGCACGCGATCACCTTAAAGGCGAATGACGTGTCCTGAAAGGATGCCCCCGGAGTCGGCAGGAACGTAATGCCGTTGCGCTCAAGAAAATCGCGACGGTACACGGCCGACCAAATCGACGGCTTTTGCTTAAAGAACTGCGTCGTATCGCTCGGGTGCACCGGCTTGCCGCAGTCCTTGGCTTTAAACATCTCGTGCAGCGAACGGCGCTCCTCGGGCTTAGACCAGTAGAAATCAAAATTCGCCTTCGCAAAGTCGGCATTATTGCCATCGGCGGCCGAGACAAGCTTTTCGAGTGCGTCGGGCGCCATAAAGTCATCGGACTCCAAGATGCCAACGTACTTGCCACGCGCCATCTCCAGGCCGCGGTTCATCGAGTCGCCGTAGCCGCTGTTGGTCTTGTCGATCATCTTGACGCGCCCATCGCGCTCCATATACTCGCGGATTATCGCCGGCGAGTTGTCGGTCGACCCGTCGTTAATGCAGATGATCTCAATATCCTTGAGCGTCTGCGCCAGGGCGGAATCGAGGCACTCGCGCAGGTAGCGCTGAACATTGTAAATGGGAATAAGCAGCGACAGAACAGGGCTGCCAGAGGCGTTAGTAGACAAATGTGCTCCTTAGGAAATACCTGTCGTTTCATGGTATCAAAGGGTCAGCGCGCCAGCGGGCGTTTATATAATCTATGGAGCTCGCAGAGGCAAACCGATACGAAAGGACGTCATGCAGCCCAAAGCCGCACGCAACATACCCATCGAAGCCTTGCGCTTGGTCGCGGTCGCCGGAATCGCCATATTTCACACCTTTCAGTGGGCCTTCCAGGCAGCCTGTGTCGGCGCCGTGGAATATGTCCCACTTGCGATGTTCCCCTATTCCGGCGTGCTCGGCTTTATTAACTTGCTTGGCTGCTGGGCCAACGAGGTCTTCTTTATGATCTCGGGCTATTTTCTCATCGCTTCGGCCGCGCGTGCTTGGGACGGTGGAGCAACGTGGAAATCGCAAATGCAACGGACGGCGCAGCGCCTGGGCAAGGTCGTTATGCCCACTGCGTTTTATTGCCTCGTGGCGCTCGCGTGGTCCACGGTCGTCTCCCCCATTCCCGACGTTACCCTCAACACGCAGTACTGGTACACGCTAGGCCTTGAGTTTATCTGGGTCTATGCCGCCACGGTCTTCATGGCGCCATGGTTTGGACTGGCTAAGAGTCGACTCCCCCAGAAAACCTACACGACGACGGTCATCGCCGTTGGCATCCTCGCATTTGTTGTTAACGGGTATTTAGCCGCCATGAGTGCGACAAGCGGCGGTGAGTTTTCTTGGCTGCAGAAGCTCATGAGCGCTGCCACGTACGTAATCGCGTTTTTGATCGGCGGGCTGCTCCGCGACGTAACCGATGTCATGGATTCGGACAGGGCGGGCGCCTTGGGCATGCGGTCGCTCGCAGCGGTTTTGGTGCTCGCCACCATCCTGGAAGGAGCACTCTCCTACACCGGCAACCTCACGGCGATGGCAGTCCTCTCCTACAAATCGACCTCGCTGATCTCGTTTGCCCTCGCTGCCGCCTCCCTGCTCTTTGCGGCAACCCGACGCAGTGCCCCAGGCAATCCGCGGACTGCGGGTGTCATCGTCACCTTATCGACCGCCACGCTCGGTTTCTATGTGATGCAGTCGCTCACCAGTAGCCTGTGGCGTCCCGTCTTCAATACGTTGCTCGCAAACATACTGGTCAGCCAAAACAGCCCGGCAGCTATATGTATCGTCACGGGTACCGTCATTAGCATCGTCTTTGCCTTAGCGCTCCTCATCATCGATGCAGCCAGAAGCCTTATCGCTCGCAAGCTCAAGCGGCAATAGACACGCTGCCGTCAGACGCCAAAGCCGCTACAGCCGTGGCAGGTTCCTGCGTTTTATTCAAAGCTTGCCGTCAAGGTGCGCCGAGCCTTTACAATAAGACAGTCCCAAGGACGTATTCGATAGCTTCCGCGCAGCACTCGCCCGCCGCGCGTGAAAGGATATATTGCCCCATGCCTACAACCCTTCCCGCCCCCATCGATAAGCTCGCCATCGTCGTCGTTACGTACAAGCGCCAGGAACTCCTAGCCAACTTGTTCGACTCCATGACCGGGCTCACGGCAACGCCTTGGCGCATCGTAATTGTCGATAACGAGAATTCGCGCGAGACCGAGGCCATGTGCACCGCATTCAACGAGCGCTTGGCCAACCTGTGGGGCATCGACACCGAGCAGCCCGACGCGCAGGGCGGCACCGACCGTGTCATCTACGCCCCGCAGCTCGAAAACGGCGGCGGTGCGGGCGGCTTCTCCGCCGGCACTAAATGCGCCTATGACCTGGGCGCCCAGTGGTTCTGGGTCATGGACGACGACGTGCTCGTCATCCCTGAAGGCATCGAGCGCTTGGCCAAGTGGACCGACCGCTACGACGTCATCCAGGGTTCGCGCCTGGACTTCGACGGCGGCGCGTTCTTTTGGCAGTACCAACTGATCCTTTCGCTCGGCATTCCAAACCCTGTCGCCAAGTGGGATCTGGGTCCCGAGGGCTACCGCACCATGAACCAGCTGTGCTTTGAGGGCGGCATGTTCTCGCGCCGCGTGGTCGACAAGATTGGCCTGCCCGATGCGCGCTTCTTTATCTACGGCGACGATGCCTGCTACGGCTACGTGGCCAGCCAACACTTCCCCGCCGCCGTTGTTGCTGACGTGGTTCTCAAGCGCGCCCGCGCCGTCTCTAACTGGGATATCGCCGGCAAGCGCCAGCTCAACTCCACGAGCGACACCAACCGCTACTACATCATGCGCAACCGAGGCTTCCTCGCTCGCTATATGCAGATCTACGGTGACTACCACCCCATGCTGTTCCGCCTAGGCAATGCCGCGACCTTCTGCAAGGAATTCATTCGCCTGGCCGCGGTCGACAAGTGCTTTAAGACCGGCATTCCGGCGCTGCGCCGAGGCATGAAAGACGCCCGCAAGATCATCAAGGATCCCAACTGGAAGCCCATGCCGCCCATGAAGGACACCGAGTAACGGAAGCCGGAAACACCCCGGCGCTTAAAGCCGCTGGCACACCGCTGCCACACGCTGCCCGTCAAACCCGAATCCCCAGCGCATGCGACCCACGCCGGGTCGCGGCACACGGATTTCGTCGATGCCGTCGCGCTCTATGTCGAGCAGCGCCTGCACGGCCAGCAATTCCAGGCCCAGCGCATCCACACCGGGGTCATACATCATGTTGATCGTTATCAGCGGACGTTCATCGAGCATACCGATCGTATCGGCTATGTCGAACACGGCGCCCGTAGGAAAAACCTGGATGTCCCAGCGATCCGCGCCACACTTTCGCCTCGAAGCAGGATTGGCATAGCCCGGCAATCCAAAGCAGAGTCCTTGCAAGAGTAGGTGATATGGCAGCGGTGTATCTGGGTCGGTCGCACCGATTCCCGCATCTCCCAAGATGCGGCTTAGCGCCCGCCTCACGGTATCCTCGTTCCCATGGCACAGCCCGTCGCGAAACGCATCGACGTCTCGATTGTCTTCTGCAGCGCACTCAAACCACTCAACAATCACTAGACGCAAGGCCCGGCGAAGCTCTTTATTGGGCAATCGCAAGGCACGGAGGCGATCGCCACGCTCTGGCTCCTCAGTCATATCCGTCGTGAGAAAACCGGACAGATATAGCGCTGTCCACATGCCATCGTCAGGCGAGACATCTGGCTCTGCAGTGCCCAAACAAAGCGGGACCTCAGCGCACCCATGGGCCTCGAGCAAATCGAACAAGTCCGAAAGACGCTCGAGATTCCACCCGGCAACTACCCTACTCAGGCAATCGGCATATCCATACAGATCGGCACGCACGGGCGCCGTGCAGCCTCGGTCCAGAAAACCGATCACGCGCGCCGGACTCGAGCAATAGGCCCTGCCAAACCGATACCCCTCGAGCCATTCACGCGCATCATCCAGATATTCCTCGCGCCCAGCATGATTCAACAGAGCCTCGACCTCGACATCCGAAAAGCCGAACCAACGGTCACACCACGTCGAAAGCGGCGTCGACAGACAATACGAGCAACTGCGCGAAGAAAGCGCCGCTTCGACAGGACTGGGACGCTCCCCCATCAGACAAGCAAAACGTAGCGAATGGCCCGCGGCAGCAATGGCGTCAAACAGCACACGGTCAAGTAGTTCTGCCGGATCGGCGTCGGAAGCGTCCCTCGCGCTCGCATGGCGAGACCACGCCGCATCGTACCCATCAACGAGCAATACAACCTGCTCATCGCAGGCAATCTCCAGCAGCTCTATAAGCACACCGAGCACCGAGTCAATCTCGTCCGCGCTCGCCACGCCACGCGCGACACGTTCGATGTGACGCACCTTATCTCGAGCTAAATCCGGAGCCTCCAAGAGAGCCAACAAGCGAGCGCACTCGCCCGAAAGGGCATCGCGCACGACGCCGGCAACAGCGGGGCCACGCCTCGCAGCGCCAGAAAAGTCCAGCGATATCACCGGATAGCAAGCATACTCATCCCGATAGCGCCCACCGTCCGCATCCCAAATCTGAACATCGGCAAACGAGATCCGACCGGCGCGACCGACCGCCGGACGCTCCAGAAAAGCCCTGAGCATCGACAAGTTCATGCTCTTGCCAAAACCCTCGGGTCGACAGCACACCACAACGGACGCGTCACAGTCCAACACATCGGCAATAAACATGGTCTTGTCGACCAGTGTGCAGCAACCAAGAGCCTCCGCATAGTCGTGCATGCCAATGGGCAAAACCACATCGTCGGCACAGCCAATCAAACGCACGCCAAAGCCGGCAGCACAACCATTATTTGCCTGTTCAGACACCAAAACATTCCCCCTAAATCGCAACACGATGCCAATTGTAATGACCGCCTCGCGCGTACAGATGTCGCCGCGTGAACATATCGGGCAACGGTAGCAACAAGAGGTGTGAGGGGGCATAACTAATCGTTGCACAACAAAACGGGGCCCGATGCATTCGCACCGGACCCCGTCCCGACTCTTTAGTTATCAAGCAACCGAGAGGCTACTCCTCCGAGCCGTCCTCCCCAGAAGCTTTCTTCTGCTGATCGAGCTTATGCTTACCACTTACGATAGACGTAGCGCCCAGTGTGGCCAAGCTTGCGCTGGCAAGGCTCGCCATCACAATCAGATCGCCCGTCTTGGGCATATTGCCGCCCGAAGTCTTAGTCGTTGTAGTGGTGGTTGTAGTGGTCACCGTCTTGGAGTCATTTTGCTCCTGGTTCTGGTTGTCGGTGTTGCCCTTACTGCTGTCCTCGCCCTGCTGCTTTCCGTCCTCGGTCTTGTCCTTGTTCTTGTCCTTCTCCTCAGATTCAGACTTCTTGTCCTCGTCCTTCTTCTGAGCGGACTTGTCGTCCTTCTCATCAGAGCTAGAACCCTTATCGGATTCAACCTTCTCGGAAGCCTTATCCTTGGAATCGCCCTTTACGGCTTCGGTCTTTTCCGTGGAAGCCTGATCAGAGTTGTCCTTGTTCTGGGTCGAGCCGTTATTGACGCCAGCCATCAGCGAAGAGCCCAGCGTAGAACCAAGCTGCACGGAGAAAGAAGGCTTCTTGTCCGGCGAAGCAACGGGAGCGTCCGGCGCCTTATTCGAGTCGTCCTTGGAAGCATCGGAATCAGGGGTTGCGTCAGAGCCGGAGCCGTTGTTAGAGCCGCTGTAAACGGACGAATCGCTCGAGCCGGTGGATGAGTTAGAGGTGCCAGCGCCGGTCGAACCAGAAGCGTCGCTGTCCGTATTGCCGGCAGAGCTTGAAGACGAATCGCCCGCAGCAGAGCCGTTCAAATTGGAGCCGTTCGGGGTAGAGCCGTCGTTGGTAGTGCCACCAGCAGAGCCATTACCGTCAGCATCGGTCGAGGGCGCATCCATCCTGTCATCGTTGGCATCGTCACTCGAGTCGTCATTCGAATCAGGTGTCGGCGAGGGCGCCGGCGTAGGCTCGGGCCGCACGGGCGTCGCAGCGGCAGCCTCGTCCTCGGCGATATAGACCAGGCAGTCCTTTAGCTCGTTGCGGTAGCGGTTCTTCCAGCCCTCATGATACTGGGGCTGACTCGAAAACTTGGTGGCGACATTGTTGACCACGCTATTGGAGAGCGCCGTCACAAACTCGCGGTCGGACATATCGTTGGAAAGATTCGCCCAGCGGAAAAAGTCCCTGCAGCCACCAGTGCCGCACATGTTGGTGATGCTCCACACCATGCCCTTGACGCAATCGGCGCGGCCCGAAATATCAATACCCAGGCCGCTCTTGAGCCACGCCTCGGTCACCGCATAGTACGAGTTGTACGCATAGGCATCCTGCAGAGCCGAAAACTCAGCAGGATCGGTGTTATAAGCACCCTGGAAGGCATCCTGCGCGATATGGCCCAGCTCGGTGAGCTGACCGTTCTCGTACATGGCATTGCTCGTGTTGGAAATCTCGCTGCCGCGATCAATCGTATCCTTGAGCATGCAGTATTTTTCGGGGTTGTAGTTGTAGGCCTGCTTCATAAACGGGATGAGCGACCAACGACGGTCGAACTGGTAGTAGCCCAGTGCGTTATAGCCGTCACCATACGAAAATCCCTGGTTGTAATTACCATGGCTCTCGTACTTGGTAAAGTACTTCATCTCAGGAGTCACGTTGACAAACGAGACACCCTGGACCGACCTCAGCACGCCCGAGAAAGACTGCTGGGTGTAGAGACCCTTATCGATATCGGTGGCATCCGAGGCAACGCCTGGCGTGGGCTCCTCGGCAGCGGCGGGTGCCGGCGCGGAAACGGCGCCAAACGAAAGCGCCAGCGTCAGGCCCGCGACAATCGCAGAATGCTTGGGCTGCATAAGATCCTCCCTGCATTGGTGTAGTTAAAGTTCAGTTTGCAAAGATAAAGATAAGTATTGCAGCTCGCCCGTTGTTGCACAACAACCCCTCGGTAAACGGCAACAACCCTCCGCGAAATCTTAAGGAATTGCGCTCAACCTACAGCTTAATGTCAAAGTTGATCTCGGGGACGGCGGCCAGGTCGGCCAACGTCACGCCGTCGACGTACTTTTCGATCACGTCGTCCAGGCCACGCCAGAACTTGACGGTGGAACACAGGTCACTGCGGGCGCAGCTGTTGTCGATGCCATCGCACGCCACCGGAGCCGTGCTGCCCTCAACGGCACGCAGGATGTCGCCGGCACGCACCTCGGCCGGGTCCTTGGCCATCATGTAGCCGCCGCCCTTGCCGCGCACGCTCTTAAGCAGGTCCGCCTTCATAAGCGGACGAACCAGCTGCTCCAGATACTTTTGCGAGATATGCTCGCGGTCGGCAACCTCTCGCAGGGCAATCTTGCCCTCGGCGTCGCCCAGCGCCGCGATATAGATCATTAGCCGGAGGGCATAGCGGCCCTTAGAAGAAATGAGCATACCTACCCTCCCATCGCATCTGGGACAACATAACCAGGTTTGTTTGTCCCAAATTTAAAGTAAGTGGGACAAACACAACAGGTTATTTTGTCCCAGAATTTGAAAAGTCGAGTGGATTAGTCGGGTTTTCCCTTGACTAACGCCGAACCCATAGTAACTTTATTCCGAGAAGATTCCTAGGGTTTAGTACACCTATGAGTACACCATATACAGAGAGGGACAGCATGAGCGCAAATCCGCTGCTTTCCATCGAAGGTCTGACCGCCTCCGTGGACGAGAAGACCATCCTCCACAACGTCAACCTCAACGTCGCCGCCGGCGAGACCCACGTGCTGATGGGACCCAATGGCGCCGGCAAGTCCACCCTCGGCCACCTGGTCATGGGCGACCCCGTCTATACCGTCAACGACGGCCGCATCGTCTTTGACGGCCAGGACATCACCGAGCTCACCACCGACAAGCGTTCGCGCGCCGGCCTGTTCCTGAGCTTCCAGGCCCCGGTCGAGATTCCGGGCGTGCCGCTGTCGAGCTTTTTGCGCGCCAGCATCGCCGGCCGCCCCGGCCTGGAGATGAAGGGCAAGGAGTTCCGCCGTCGCGTTAAGGAGCTCGCGGCCGAGCTCAACATGGACACCGCCTACCTCAACCGCGAGCTGGGCGTGGGCTTCTCGGGCGGCGAGAAGAAGAAGGTCGAGATGCTCCAGCTCCTGCTGCTGCAGCCCAAGCTCGCCATCTTGGACGAAACCGACTCCGGCCTGGACGTCGACGCCCTGTCCACCGTCAGCCACGGCATGGACGCCTACCGCAAGAGCTGCGACGGCTCCATGCTCATCATCACACACAACACGCGCATCCTGGAGCACCTGGATGTCGACCGCGTCCACGTTATGGTCAAGGGCCACATCGTGCGCGAGGACGACGCCTCGCTCATCCCCTGGATCGACAAGAACGGCTTTGAGACCTTCGAGCGCGAGGCCGCCGAGCAGCGCGCCCAGGCCGAGTCTGCCGCTGCCGAGCAGCAGGCGTAAAGGGGCGACGCAATGACCAAGAACCGCACCGAGGTCGCGGACATCGACCGCAGCCTCTACGACTTCACCTATGGCGAGGAGGGATTCGAGCGCCTCGACGCCGGCATCACGCCCGACATCGTGCGCGAGATCAGCGCCAAAAAGGACGAGCCGCAGTGGATGCTCGACCTGCGCTTAAAGTCCCTCGAAATCTTCAACCGCTTCCCGGATCCGACGTGGGGCCCCTCCATCGAGGGCCTGGACATGGATAACATCGTCACCTACGTCAAGCCCAACACCGACCAAAAGCACGACTGGGAGTCGGTGCCCGACGACATCAAGAACACCTTTGAGCGCCTGGGCATCCCCGAGGCCGAGCGCAGCTACCTGGCAGGCGTCGGTGCTCAGTACGACTCCGAGCTCGTCTACCACAACATGCAGGACACCGCGTCCAAGATGGGCATCGTGTACTCCGGTATTGAGGAAGCCCTGCACGACCCGCAGTGGGAACCGCTCATCCACGAGAAGTTCATGACGCTCATCCCGCCCACCGACCACAAGTTTGCGGCCCTGCACGGCGCCGTGTGGTCGGGCGGCTCGTTTGTCTACGTTCCCAAGGGCACCAAGTTGGACTTCCCGCTGCAGAGCTACTTCCGCCTCAACGCCAAGGGCGCCGGCCAGTTTGAGCACACGCTCATCATCGTCGAGGACGATGCCGACCTGCACTTTATCGAGGGTTGCTCCGCGCCCAAGTACAACGTGGCCAACCTCCACGCCGGCGCCGTCGAGCTCTTTGTGGGCAAGCGTGCGCACCTGCGCTACTCGACCATCGAGAACTGGTCCAAGAACATGTACAACCTCAACACCAAGCGTGCGCGCGTGGACGAGGACGGCGACATCGAGTGGATCAGCGGCTCCTTCGGCAGCCACGTGGGCTACCTCTACCCCATGAGCGTGCTCAATGGCCGCCGCGCCCGCTCGAGTTTTACCGGCATCACCTTTGCCGGCGCCGGTCAGAACCTCGACACCGGCTGCAAGGTCGTGCTCAACGCGCCTGAGACCTCGGCAACGGTCGAGACCAAGGGTATCTCCAAGAGCGGCGGCATCCAGACGTTCCGCAGCTCCATCGTGGCCACGCCCAAGGCCGAGGGCTCCAAGGCAACCGTGAGCTGCCAGTCGCTCATGCTCGACGACCAGAGCCGATCCGACACCATCCCGGCCATGGACATCCGCGCCAAGAACGTCGACATCGGCCACGAGGCCACCATCGGCCGCATCGGCGACGACAAGGTGTTCTACCTGATGAGCCGCGGCATCTCGGAGGAAGAGGCCCGCACCATGATCGTCAACGGCTTTGCCAACCCGGTCTCCAAGGAGCTGCCGTTGGAGTATGCCGTCGAGATGAACAACCTGATCAAGCTCGAGATGGAAGGAGCGATCGGATAATGAAACAGACCACCAACACCGCTGCTACCACCCTTGAGCAGGTCAATGCGATGCCGGCTGCCACTTGGGGTTGGCTCAAGATGAACCAGACCAAGCTCGAGCTCTCTGACGAGCTTGCCGCCGCTCCCACCGAGGCCGTTGAGGTCGAGGGCTTGGACGAGCAGTTTACTGGCGTGGCAGACGCGTTCGAAGCCGCCATGGACACCATGGCCGAGCGCTTCCCCGAGCGCCGCGCCTCCGCCCCCGGCGACGCCGCCGACCGCGCCCGCATCACGCCCGAGACCGAGCTCGACGTGCCCGCCACCTCCATCTACCAGGCCGGCGCCATCAAGCTCGAGGAGGAGCTCTCCCCTGCCGAGGCCTTCGAGACTGGCATGGGCGAGGCTGCCTACACCTACCTGGCCGACCACGCCACCAAGCGCGTCGTCATCGATGTGCCCGCATACAAGCACGCCACGGTTACCGTGCGCGTGAGCGGTGTCGATGCAGCCGCGGCCATCGCCGTCATCGACGTCGTCGCCCGTCCCCAGTCGACGCTCGATCTGCTTATTGCCCTAGACTCCCCCGTTGCCGGCCAAGGCGTCGTGGGCTCCGTGCTACGCGTGTGCGCCCACGAGTACGCCACCGTCAACGTGACCTGCACGCAGACGCTCGACGATAGCTGGATCGCGCTCGACGACACCGGCCTGTTCCTGGACGAGGGCGCGCGCGTCAACGTGCAGCACAGCGTCCTGGGTGCCGGCGCCAGCGCCACCGGCCTTGCCGGCGACCTGCTGGGCGATACCGCCAAGGTCACCATCGATACTGACTACCTGGGCGCCCGCGAGCAGGTGCGCGACTTTAACTACGAGCTGCGCCACCGCGGTCGCAAGACCGAGTGCGAGATCGACGCCAACGGCGTACTGACCGGCACGTCCAAGAAGGTCTACCGCGGCACCATCGACCTCGTGCACGGCTGCAAGGGTGCAACCGGCACCGAGCGCGAGACGGTGCTTTTGGCCAACAAGGGCGTCGACAACAAGACCGTTCCCGTAATTCTCTGCGACGAGGACGACGTCGCCGGCAACCACGGAGCCACCATCGGCCACGTCCGCGACGAGCAGCTGTTCTATCTCGCCTGCCGCGGCCTTGACCAAAACGCCGCCGAGGACCTGTTCATCCGCGCCAAGCTGGAGGACGCCGCGCTTTCCGCCACCGACGAGCGCACCCGCGCAGCCGTCGTCCGCTTGGGCAACAACCTGATCGACAACTTTGAAGAGGAGCTCGCATGATCGACACCGAGCACGTTAAATGCGATACCTGTACCGCACCGGAGCCTATGGAGCTCGACGCCAGTGACGAGGCCTCGCGCGGCTGGCCTACCGTAGATATCGAGACCAACCCCTACAAGGGCCAGTTCCCGCTGTTCCAGCAGCACCCCGAGATCGCCTTCCTCGATAGCGCCGCCACCGCGCAGCGTCCCGCCTGCGTGCTCGACGCCGAGCGCGACTTCTACCAGCGCATGAACGCCAACCCCCTGCGCGGCCTGTACTCGCTGTCCGTCGAGGCAACCGACGCCATCGCGAAGGTCCGCCAGCAGATCGCCGACCTCATCGGCGCCTCACAGGCCAACGAGATCGTCTTCACCCGCAACACGAGCGAGTCGCTCAATCTGGTCGCCAAGAGCTTTGCACCCACGGTGCTCGAGCCCGGTGACGAGGTCGTCATCACCATCATGGAGCACCACTCCAACCTGATCCCGTGGCAGCAGGTCTGCCGCGAGACCGGCGCCAAGCTCGTCTACCTCTACCCCACCAAGACCGGCCAGCTCACCACCGAGGAGGTTCTTGCCAAGGTGGGTCCCAAGACCAAGATTCTGGCCGTGTGTCAGGTTTCTAACGTGCTGGGCGTCGAGAACCCGGTCAAGAACCTCGGCAAGCTCGTCCACAAGTACGGCGGCTATCTGGTCGTCGACGGCGCGCAGTCGCTGCCGCATATGCCGGTCGATGTGGCCGACCTGGGAGCCGACTTCTTTGCCTTTAGCGCACACAAGGCCATGGGCCCCATGGGCATCGGCGTCCTGTGGGGCAAGATGGACCTGCTCAACGCCATGCCGCCCATGCTCACCGGCGGCGAAATGATCGATTCGGTCACCGAGCAGGACGCCGTCTGGGCGCCCGTCCCCGAGAAGTTCGAGGCAGGCACGCAGGACGCCGCCGGCATCTTCGCCACAGGCGCCGCTCTCGACTACCTCGTCAACACGGTTGGCTACGAAAACATCCAGGCACGCGAGCAGGCACTCGTCCACTACCTGATGGGCGAGCTCATGCAGCTCGACTTTGTCCAGATCATCGGCTCCATCTACTGGGACAACCATCACGGCGTCGTCAGCTTTAACGTCAAGGGTATCCACCCGCACGACGTCGCGAGCATCATGGACATGGACGGCGTGTGCATCCGCGCCGGTCACCACTGCGCGCAGCCGCTGCTTACCTGGCTGGGCGTCGAGAACCTCGCCTGCTGCCGCGCCAGCGTGGCCTTCTACAACGACAAGGCCGACATCGATAAGTTCATCGCCGGCCTGCATCACGTTTGGAGCACGTTCAATGGGTAATCTGTACACCTCCACCACGTTTATGGAGCACAACTCGCACCCCGACTACAAGTACGAGATGGATGCCCCCACGCACGAGCACGACGGCATCAACCCCAGCTGCGGCGACGAGCTCACCTTGCAGCTGCGCGTCGAGAACGGTGTGATCGAGGAGGCCTCCTTTACCGGCCACGGCTGCGCCATCAGTCAGGCCAGCGCCGACATCATGGCCGACCTCATCACCGGCGAGACCGTCGAGGAAGCTCGCCGCCTAGCAGAGCTCTTCCTCGCCATGATCCGCGGCGAGAAGCTCTCCGAGGAGGACCTGGAAGACCTGGACGAAGCCGCTCAGCTCCAGGACATCTCGCACATGCCCGCCCGCGTCAAATGCGCCGAGCTCGCCTGGCGCACCCTCGACGGCATGCTCGAGGGGCAAGCTAACCAGTAGTTTATGCCCCGAATCCAAGGTTTTTGATTGCCGAGCCGCCCGATACGGGCGGCTCTGTTTTTACCTAATGAGCGCGAACGCACAAAGTCCGCGCGTCCGGCGCCCCATCTGACATTTGCCACACAGCCAGACGCGAGCACGGGCGTTTTCCACAGCACCAAAGGCCTGCGGCAGGGCCCCGGGCCCGCCAAGCAATGCGCCAAGCCCCGTTCTGCGAAGCTCCGACTCGCTTCGCGCCTGCCGCAGACGGGTCCCATAGGGAGCGGCGTGCATTTTTGCGAGTATTCAGCACGCCAAGCGGTGTGTATACGCATCGAAAGCGTTAATCAACGTCTTTAGGCGCATATATATTGTGTTTTAGAACAAGCATCGCGGTCTGACGGGACGCAGGCACGCGCTTCGGGGGCGCAACGGCGGGAATCAATAGCTTCGGGACCCGTATGTTGCAAGATTGCGGCGGTGCCGACAGCAACACGATGCTGAAAACTCCGTTTTTTGCACGGCGCAGACGGGGGTAGGCACGGGCAAACCCGGACCGAGCCGTTATTTTATGCAAGATGGCGATTTTTCTATGCATATTAAGAAGTGCAGTTACCGTACCAAGCTTTTAGAACAATGGTTGTGGCATATGGGCGACCCCAGCTGCGGTGCACAGGCAGTCCTACGCCACGTTTCGGCCAGTCTGCACCGCCGTTCGTGCACAGGCACGCACGATACGAGAAACGGTACTTTTGCCAATCCCGGTATACCGCTCAATCTGGCGCACCGTAAAGCCGGCATTGCTCAATCCAACAATAACGGTATCGCGCTGCGCCGGCGGTGCAGTTTTAACCACATTGAGCGGAACCCCGAGGCTCTTCGCCATCTTGTCGGCAAAGGCGTGACGTTCCCACTCTGTCTCTTTCATATCGCACAGCGCCGGCTCGCTACCGTCCGGCGTCGAAAGCGAATAGGCAATAAAGCCCTCGGCAGAACCAAAAAGTTCAAGCACGCAAGAAGGATCAGAAAATCCCCTCGCGGCATCGGCCGCATCACAGTCGTAAGAGCGCAGATGTTCCGCAAAGCTGCTCCAGGGATAACGCTCGATTAGGCTAACGCCCACCTCCTGCGGATCGGCGTGTACGGAGCGAATAGCCTCCATCACCTGCCAATCGGTATCGAGCGAACGCCGGTCAAAACGGTTCTGGAACAGATGGCCCGTGCGCCCCGTGCGTTTATTGAACCGCCGCGCGTACGTCAAAAGCAGCCGGTGCATCGCCGCGCTCATCGCGTCCTCGTAATCTGCAAGCACCAGACGCACGTGATTGCCCATAAGACACCAGGCGATAACCGTCACGCCCGCCTTGCGGCAGCACTCACGCATCAGCTCCAAAAACTCCCACCGGTCGTCATCGCCCTCAAAGATGAGCTGCTTGCCCGTACCGCGGGCACAGACATGGTAAAAGCCGGTAACCGTTCTCCAAACGCGCTGCATGGCGCTCCCTTCGCCGGGATCTGCTTGCCATCCAATACAGCACGATTGAAGCGTGCCATCAAAACATTCACGCAAAACAATACACTCGCGCGGCCAAAGGCAGTAATCAGGCGGCGAACGGCATCGTTGCAACAGGTCAACCCCCGCAATGCTTACAAGAGCTGACCAATAGCTTGCCCAAGACGGACCCCCTCTACGGAAGTTCACGACCACAGAACATAGAGTTAAACCGTTTCAATTAAAACTTCCGGACTTCTCGCTACGAAAACTGAGCCGTTCGCCGAATATTCCGTGCATTTCGCGGTATTATAGGAGCTGCATGTCATGTCCCTTTCGAAGGGTCGCCCGGCAATCGCCAGCCACGGCCCCCAGACGGGACGCCAACACGATAGAGAGGAGAGGCATGCAGTACTCACAGGAAGTGGAGAACATGTGCCCCGTTGCCAAGGGTGCATACCACGGCCCCGCACCCATCCCCGAGGAGGGCAAGTGGGTCCAGGCTAAGGAGATTTCCGACATCTCCGGTCTTACGCACGGTGTGGGTTGGTGCGCACCTCAGCAGGGCGCCTGCAAGCTCACGCTGAACGTCAAGGACGGCATCATCGAGGAGGCCCTCGTTGAGACCATCGGCTGTTCGGGCATGACCCACTCTGCCGCCATGGCTTCCGAGATCCTTCCCGGTAAGACCATCCTCGAGGCCCTCAACACCGACCTCGTCTGCGACGCCATCAACGTTGCTATGCGCGAGATCTTCCTGCAGATCGTTTACGGCCGCAGCCAGACCGCGTTCTCCGAGGGCGGCCTGCCCGTGGGCGCCTCCCTCGACGACCTCGGCAAGGGCCTTCGCTCTCAGGTCGGCACCATGTTCGGCACCAAGGCCAAGGGCGCTCGTTACCTCGAGCTCGCTCAGGGCTACGTCACCCGCATGGCTCTCAACGACAAGAACGAGATCATCGCATTCGAGTTCCTGAACCTCGGCAAGTTCACCGACGCCGTCAAGGCCGGCAAGACCCCCGAGGAGGCCATCGCTGGCGCTATGGGCCACTATGGTCAGTGGGAGAACGCTGCCAAGTACATCGACCCGCGCACCGACGAGGAGACTCACTCCGTCGCCAGCGTGTTCCCGGTTCACGAGTAGAAAGGGAGGGAAATAACTATGACTGTTACGTTCGAAGGTTACGAGCGCCGCGCTGACAAGATCAACAAGTGCCTCGCCGACAACGGCATCGCCTCCCTCGAGGAAGCTCTGCAGATCTGCACCGACAAGGGCTTCAACCCGCGTGAGATCGTCAACAACACCCAGTCCATCGCCTTCCAGAACGCCGAGTGGGCCTACACCCTCGGTTGCGCTCTCGCTGTCAAGCGTGGCGCCAAGTCCGCTTCTGAGGCTGCCGCCATCATCGGCGAGGGCATCCAGGCCTTCACCGTTCCCGGCTCCGTCGCCGAGGACCGCAAGGTCGGTCTGGGCCACGGCAACCTGGGCGCTATGCTGCTCTCCGACGACACCGAGTGCTTCGCCTTCCTGGCCGGTCACGAGTCCTTCGCTGCCGCTGAGGGTGCTATCGGCCTGGCTCTGAACGCCAACAAGGCTCGCAAGAAGCCGCTGCGCGTCATCCTCAACGGTCTGGGCAAGGACGCTGCTCAGATCATCGCCCGCATCAACGGCTTCACCTACGTGAAGACCCAGTTCGACTACTTCACGGGCGAGCTCAAGGTCGTCGAGACCATCCCCTACTCCGATGGTCCCCGCGCCGCCGTCAACTGCTACGGCGCCGACGACGTCCGCGAGGGCGTTGCCATCATGTGGCACGAGAACGTCGACATCTCGATCACCGGTAACTCCACCAACCCCACGCGCTTCCAGCACCCCGTCGCTGGCACCTACAAGAAGGAGCGCCTCGAGGCTGGCAAGAAGTACTTCTCCGTCGCTTCTGGTGGCGGCACTGGCCGTACCCTGCACCCGGACAACATGGGCGCCGGCCCTGCCTCTTACGGCATGACCGACACCATGGGCCGCATGCACTCCGACGCCCAGTTCGCCGGTTCTTCCTCCGTGCCTGCGCACGTCGACATGATGGGTCTCATCGGCATGGGCAACAACCCCATGGTCGGTGCCACCGTCGCCTGCGCTGTCGCCGTCGAGGAGGCCCTCAAGGCCTAATCGCGCCCGCGCGATGCTCATATAGTTGAGCTTTGGAGCCGCTACCCACCCGGGTAGCGGCTCTTTTTGTTTGCGCTGTCGCAGGGTAGCTAATGCCGATATATCAGTTGGGGCGAAATACAAGATGTGATGAGATGGAGCGTCAGAGCGTCCATGACGCCCACCTGCCATATTTGCCCTTTACCGATTTGCCGGGTCTTTGCGGCCCCATTGCCGATCACCCGTGCGACAATGCGCCGGACGAGAAAGGAATCCGATGGAATCGACTGATGTACTGGTAATTGGATCTGGCATTGCGGGCCTTTGTGCCGCCATCGAAGCGGCACGCACGGGTGCAACCGTCACTGTGGCAAGCGCCGGCAAGACCATGAGTGGATCGAGCTTCTTCCCGGGTACCTGGGGCCTCGGCCTCATCGGTCCCGTCGACGAAGACGACGAGCAGGACCTCATCGACACCATCCTGGCCGTCGGCGGCGGCGTTGCCGACCCCGAACTCGTCCAAACGTTCGTCCACGGCATTCCCCAAGCGATTGACTGGCTCGAGCAAGACCTGGGCGTTGAGCTCCAGCGTCCGCAAAGCGCCAAGAGTGCTCAACAAAAGCAATTTATCCCCTGCTTTGACCACAAGACGCGCATGTGGCGCGGCCTCACCCGCAAGCCCCTTGAGGACGCTCTGACGACCTGGATCGAGTCGCTTGGCATTCGCCTGCTCCCCCGCCATGAGCTTATCGACCTTGTTGAGGACACGAACGGCAGAATAACCGGAACCGTACTCTACGACCTTACCGAAAATCGAATCGTGCCCTTTGCTGCCAAGGCCACGATCATCGCAGCCGGTGGCACAGGCGGCCTGTTCGAGCGCAGCCTTACGTCGGCTGATGTGCTCAGCTCCTCGCAGGCCATCGCACTGGCGCACGGCGCAACACTTACTAATATAGAGTTCATGCAGATGATGCCTGGCTTCATCGAGCCCAGGCGTAACTTGGTCTTCAACGAGAAAACCTGGCGCTACGTGCATGTAGACCAGCCGGTAGATATTGCCGACGACAAGCTGGACGACCTGCTCGAGCAGCGCTCTGGATATGGTCCCTTCACGTCACGCTTGGCCTCCCGCGCTATCGATCTCGTCATCGATCAGGCAGGTGTCGAAGGCCTGGCACTCCACTACGACTTCCCCCGCGAGGATGTCCCAGAGTTTGTGCAGACCTTTGCCACCTGGCTGCAAGACGAGCACGGCATCGCGCCGACCGACGAGATGCGCGTTGCGATGTATGCCCACGCCGCTAACGGCGGCATCAAGATCGATAAGACCGCGCACACGGGCGTTGAGGGCCTCTACGCTTGCGGCGAGGCGACAGGCGGCATGCACGGCGCCGACCGCATTGGTGGCTTGTCAAGCGCCAACGGCATCGTATTCGGACGTATCGCGGGCGCATCGGCAGCCCTCACAGCGCAGAAAGAGCCTGAGGCGGCCCTGAGGGCGGATATCACCCTCCCCCAGTACGGCATTGCCACAACAGATGCCGAACGCCTGACACACAGCCTTAGGCACACGATGAGCACCTTTTGCATGATCAACAGGACCGAAACAGGCCTATCCGAGGCCCTGCAACAGCTTGAAAGTCTGCAAGACAAGGCCATGGCGCTGAGCAAGCCGCATGCCGATGACAGCGAGATCGCAGCCCTCGCCCGCCTACAGTCGCAGATTCGACTAGCACAGGAAATGGTCAAAGCCATGCGCAAGCGAACTGCAAGCTTAGGTTCGCACTATCGAGCAGACTAAATCGATTCTCACTTTGAGTTTGATCACAACTTCTCAACATGCATCGATCCCCGTAAGCATGATTCCCCTAAGGAGAACACACCTACGGGGCTTTAGCCGTGTTTCCCTAAGGGAATCACGGTGCAGATTACTCAGCTCCGCGCCCTTTCGGGTTCGACCCCATGCGTGGTCAACAAAAAAGCGACCAGCCTGAGCCAGTCGCTTTAACAATCTTTGGGTGGGCCGTCAGGGGGTCAGCCTGCTGCGCAGACGGCCGTTGCGGCGCTTCGCGCCTTGCGCGCTGCGCTGGTAAATGCTTACGCATTTTCTCAGCTTCGCGCCCTTTCGGGTTTGACCCCATGCGAGGTTAACAAAAAAGCGACCAGCCTAAGCCAGTCGCTTTAACATGCTTTGGGTGGGCCGTCAGGGGGTCGAACCCTGGACCTTGGGATTAAGAGTCCCCTGCTCTACCAACTGAGCTAACGACCCAAAGCTAAAGTCCGTTATGGCGGACTTTAGAGGAGATATCGTGTGGTGGGCCGTCAGGGGGTCGAACCCTGGACCTTGGGATTAAGAGTCCCCTGCTCTACCAACTGAGCTAACGACCCGATATCAACACGAAGCAAGAACTGGGGTGGGTAAAGGGACTCGAACCCTCGACCTACGGGACCACAACCCGTCGCTCTAGCCAACTGAGCTACACCCACCGTGTCCTGTGCGCTTCGCGCTCGACTATTATTGCAAGGAACGCCACGCGATGCAAGCCCCAATTTTCAAGAATTTTGAAAAGAGTTTTTCGCCTTGATTATCGACTTTATCCGAACACCTCCCACATTCATCCGCACATGTGCGGA